>WLKR01000027.1 GCA_009701115.1 Actinomycetota bacterium
CTTTGATCAAGAAGGCGCGCTTTGAGTGCCGGTCCCTCACCACGCTTGATGTGCAGGACCTGGTCGAACTCCTTGCGCTTTATACGTAACGCGTCAGGACCCAGCTCACTGAGATCGGGATCGACTTCAACACGGCCCAGACGACGAGGATCATGGAGGACGAGCTTGCGACCATCTTCAAATTCAATGCCGGCCCGAATCCACGACGAGCGATACTTATGGGGGCCATAGAACAGCCCGTCAATCCCGGCGTCACTGTCGAGCAGGAGCACGCCCGTCATGCCAAATCGCATACCCAGCCGCATGCCGTCGGTCTCGAGCAGCATGAGTTTTCCCCGGCGATCAGTGCCAGTGACGGTTAGCCCTTTGATGGAGCGTGACCAGAACGAGGTGCTGGGCAGCTTCTTGGCGGCGTACTGGTCAGAGAATCCTCGACTAATGCGAGCGCCCACCACGCGCTCGGCGAGAGCACGATAGGACTCAACTTCCAGAATCTCAGGCATCGCTAGGCAGGGTACCGGAACTGAGTAAATCCGAAAACGGAATGGCAATTGGCATAAGGTGAATTCATGAGCGCAGAGAAGCCGAATTGGGATGAACTCTTCACGGAAGTCGTAACTTCGGGACTGTGCACTGGCTGCTCGGCCTGCATTGTGAGCTGTCCCCATGATGTTCTGGACTACAACGACCAAAACGGCGTCTACCGCCCCTTCCACCTCGAGACGGACGGCACGACCGATCACTGCACCCACCTCAGTTGCACCTCTTGTACGCGAGCCTGCCCTCGATTCCGCGGCTGGGAGGGCGAAATCGACATGCAACGGTACGGTCGCATTCGCACCGACGAAGAAGTCTTCGGTATTGGCGACGTTTTTCTGGCCCGGTCCACTGATGAGCGTCTGCACACCGCCGGACAAGACGGTGGCTTTGTCTCGACGCTCCTTTCGTACGTTCTCGAAAACGACATCATCGATGCGGCCCTCGTCAGTGGGCTCGAGGGTGATGGTTCCACCTGGAAGGCCGAACCTCGCGTGGTCACCACCCGCGAAGAAGTGATCGCTACGGCCGGTTCGCGTTACACCTACTGCGCCAATCTCCTGGCCTACCCCAAGGCCGTCGAAGCCGGAGCTGAGCGCATCGCTCTGGTCGGAATGGGCTGCATGGCATCGGCCCCAGGAGTTATGCAGTCCCGCAAGGCCGGCAAGATTGCCCGACGTTTGGCACTCACCATTGGCCTGCTCTGCTCTAAGACTTTTGACGACGCCATCTTTGAAGAACTCTTTGCCGCCAAGTACAACATTCAGCGCCAAGACATCGCGAAGATGAACATCAAGGGTGTCTTTCAAATCTGGATGAAGGACGGCTCGTACCAAGAAGTGCCCCTCAAAGAGGCTCACGCCTACACGCGTTCGGGCTGTGAACAGTGCCCCGACTTCGCCGCTGAGCACGCCGATCTCTCCACCGGAGGCATCGGAGCGTTTGCCGACTGGACCTTGGTCATCGTGCGCACCGACCAAGGTCGTGAACTTATTGCTGCACTCATTGCACAGGGTCTCATTGAAACCAAGCCGGGCGATGAAGATCCCGGCGCCATCGCCCTTCTTCACAAGTTGGCGCGACTCAGCCGCAAGCGTTGGCCCGAAACGGCCGATGCCGGACCGCGGCGAATTCCCGTTACCGCCGGATAGGTCTCCCGAGTCTCGTAGATTAACGAAGTGCCTTCAGCCTCCGCATTGACCACTGTCCTGCTCGTTCGCCACGGCGTGACCTCGACGACGGGCAAAGTATTGCCCGGCCGCGCCCCAGGTCTCCACTTGTCCGACAAAGGTCACGAGCAGGCTGCTTCCGTCGCGGAGCGCATTGGCGGACTCCCAAAACAGCCCGTCGCTATTTACGCTTCACCGCTCGAGCGCACTCGCGAAACTGCCGCACCTATCGGACGAGCGCTCCACCAGAAGGTTCTCATTGAAAAGGGCCTCCTCGAGTGCGACTTTGGCGACTGGACGGGCAAGACTCTGGCCAGCCTTTCAAAGAAACCCGAGTGGAAGACGGTGCAGAACGCACCGAGCACCTTTCGCTTCCCCAACGGTGAGTCCTTCATCGAGATGCAGTCACGCATGTGGACGACCATTCAACGACTGGTCGTCAAGCACGCCGATGAGACCATCGTCTTGGTATCGCACGCCGACCCCATTAAGGCGGCCGTGACTCAGGCCCAGGGTGTTGCCCTCGATCTCTTTCAGCGCACCGTTATTTCCCCCTGCAGCGTCTCGATTCTCGCCTTCGGCCACGGATCACCCATCGTCCTCGGCGTCAACAACACCCATCTCAATGAACTGGCCCCATCATGAACTACGAATTTTCTAATCCCGACAAATTGATGGTCGGCACTCGCGGTGCCGTCGGAGCCCGACTCTTCTTGCTCCAAGTCCGTGAAGGGCGACGGCTCATCATCGTCAAGACCGAGAAGCAACAACTCTCTGCGGTAGCTGAATGGATGGCGGCCGCCATTCGCGAACTCGGCCGGCCCGGCCATCTCCACGAGGATCTCGCCCTGGAGCCGGAGTACGAGCCGGACTTCGTAGCCGGAGATATCACGGTCGCCCTCGACCACGACGCCCAGGCCATCATCCTCACCATTAGTTCGGTCGATGACGAAGACGTCCTGAACGTCACGCTCACCAAAGAGTGGGCCGGGGCGTTGGCGATTGCCATCACCCAACTCGTGGAGGCCGGTCGACCACCGTGCCCTCTCTGTCACCTGCCACTCGACCCTCAGGGTCACGACTGTCCAAGGACTAACGGGAATTCGGCTCCGATTCGATGACCTCCGAGGAAACCGTCCACCATCTGCTCTCCGGAGAGATTGAAGTCGTCGGTCGGATTGGTGCTTCATCGAACCAAGCCCTGCTGGTGCAGGTGCACTACGAGGGACGCTCTATCGAGGCCTGCTTTAAGACCGAGCTCGGCGAACGGCCCCTCTGGGACTTCCCCGACGGCCTCTGGCGGCGCGAGGTGGCGGCCTTCGAACTCAGTCGCATTATGAACCTCAATCTGGTTCCCGAGACCGTCGGTCGGGCCGAGAGTGAGTTCGGACCTGGGTCCTTGCAGCGTTGGATTACGGCTACCGACGACCACTACTTCACCCTGCGTGAGGAAAGTCAGCTGGAGAACTGGTTCATCGAACTGGCCTGCTGGGACTTCATTGCGAACAACACGGACCGTAAGAGTGGTCACGTCCTCTTCGACGAGACCCGATGCTGGGCTATTGATCAGGGCCTCTGCTTTGCCGAGGAAGACAAACTACGAACCGTGATTTGGGATTTTGCGGGATCGCCTATTCCTGCATCGGTCTCAGATGGAATTGCCAAACTTCTCGTGACCCAAGGTGGTGCCCTCAACGACTGGCTATCCCTTGATGAAGTGACGGCCACCTTGGAGCGCGCTACGTGGCTGGAAGCGCAGGGCGAACTGCCATTCCCCAATGAAGAGAACGAGTGGCCGCCCTACCCCTGGCCGTTGATCTAACGACGTTCTTCGGCCACCACTGTGCCAATGGCCAGGACGGCCACGGGAATCAACGCGAGAGCGCAGAGCCAGTGGTAGTTCAAGAATCCGATGATGACCCCGGCCACCGCACCACCGGCCGCGCCCATCAAGTTCATAATGAGGTCGCTCGTGCCCTGCGTTGAGGACCGCACTTCGTCGTCGACCGACTCCGACAGCAGAGTGGAGCCCGCAATCAACGTGAAGGACCAACCGAGACCCAGCATGAAGAGTCCCGATCCCAGTTGCCACGTATTCATCCCTTGGGCCGTTCCGGCCGTAACTACGGCGGCGATAAGCAGTAGGACGCCAATCTGAATAGAGCGAACGCGACCTAACTTGTCGCTCAACCAGCCCACGAGTGGCGAGAAGGCAAACATGCCCAGGATGTGAATACTGATCACGAGACCAATGATGGTCAACGTCACATCGACCTGCTTCATATGCACGGGCGTCATCACCATGACGCCCACCATGACGAGGTGGCCAATCGCCACGGCACTGACGCCGAGTAGGGCGCGGCGATTCCGGCCAATGATGCCGAGTACTTCGCGCATCGGGAGCTGAGCGCGCATCGCACCGGTCTCGAGGTTCTTGTTGGCCAGGATGTAGGGATCGGGACGGAGAAAGAGTCGAATCACCGTGAGGGAAATCATCAAGGTGGATGCGGCCAATAGATACGGACCAACAAGGCGCGGCAGTCCGAAAAGATGCGCGAGCGAACCGGAAGGCGTTAGGAGGTTGGGTCCGGCGACCGCTCCCACTGTCGATCCCCACACCACCACGGAAAGATTCCGGGCTCGACTCTCTGGGGTGGCGAGATCGATGGCGGCGAATCGTGCCTGGTAGCTAGATGCGGAGGCCGCTCCTAAGAGCAGTGCGCCCACGAAGACAACTGGAAGCGAGCGCAGTGCGCCACCCAAAATGGCCAGAGATGCACCAAAGCTGCCGACCACGTAGCCCGATGTCAACGCCAGTCGGCGGCCACCACGATTCGTTAGACGGGCCAACGGAATGGCCATCAGGGCGGCGCCTAAGACGGAAAAGGTTTGGGCCAATCCAGCCAAGGTCGCCGAGTGTGAAATCGATGAAACTAAAAGAGACCCAGCCGCCACGGTGCCCGAGGTGCCGATACCGGCCAGAACTTGGGCCGTGGCTAAGACGCGAACAATACGGGGTTGGATCGCCGCTGCCGAAGCAGTGGCCGGCATCTCTACCAAGTCAGACCCAAGACGGCTCGCATTGTGCTTTCGAAGGTCACATCATCCATCGCAGTACGAGCGCCGAGAATCATCTCGGTGTCGGCACCCACGCGGACGCGCAGTGGCGTTGCTTCATCCGTTATTGCATTCAAAATGGCATTACCGACAATCTCGGGACCGGGACGGCCACCCTCACCGGTGACCTTGGAGTCAGTGTCACCCCACTGGTCGTAGAGGCCCTGATAGGCGTCGGGGTGCGGCAGATGGTCGTTGTTCATCTTCATTCCGGGAGCGGTGTAGCCGGGCTCCACGATGACGACTCGAATACCGAAGTGTCCAACCTCATAGTGGAGGGACTCAGAAAAGGCCTCAAGTGCAAACTTCGTCGCCGCGTACGGGCCTGCGAGTGGCGTCGCCACTCTCCCCTGGATGGATGAGACATTCACGATGACGCCGTGACCTCGTTCGCGCATTCCGGGAATGACTTTTTGAGCCATCCGCACCGGGCCGAGTGAGTTCGTTTCAAACATCTGGCGAATGTGATCGAGTGGGAAGGTCTCTAACGGTGCCGAACCACCCAGTGCTGCGTTATTCACTAACACGTCGATCGGACCCGCGGCAGCCAGGCAGGCATCAATCGAGGCTTCATTAGTGACGTCAAGAGGCAACTTCATCGCGACATCGAGGTCACTCAAGAGCGATACGTCGCGAGCCGTCGCAATAACTTCGTGACCAGCTTGGGCAAGGACGGTGGCGGTGGCGGCGCCGATGGCACGGCCCGCTCCAGTTACGAGGATTCTCATTGGTTCAGGCTATTACCCGAAACCACACTGACCGGTGACTACAGCAGCGCTCGACCGGAGTGACGTTGGGCCACCGTTGCGATGAGTTCCGAGTCGCCGATATTGGCCAACCACGTCCGTACGAGTTCGATGTGGGCCTCGGTAACGGGTCGCCACGGGTCACCGGCCGTACCAGTCGTGTCATCACCCATGGTGCCCATGAACTCCAAGACGAAGTCTGGGACACCCTCCACCGTTGGGGCCACTTCGATGTACATACCAACGTCAGAGCAGCCCTGATGGCCCACGTTCTGCAAAAGCAGCGCCGTCGTTTTGTCCTTCTTGAGCTGCGGCAGTACGGGGTGAATGTTCGTTTCCACTGGCGTGGTGGCGTCCTTGTCTCCGGCCACAATCAATGCGGTGGTCGCCACGCGTTCCAACTCTGCCGCACTGAGTCGCATGAGGTACGGCTCGAGAGCAATCAACGATTGCAACATCGATCGGCCCTGGTCGGTACCGGCCCACGCAAAGATGGCGTACGCCCCGAATGAATGGCCCAGTGCCGAAATCGCGTTCTCGTCGATTGTGAGACCGTGATCGAAACCCGCGACACGACCCAACGTCGAATCCAGCAAGAACTGCAAGTCAGCGACGCGCATGACAATATTTGTATCTTCATCGACGCCACCGCCTAAGAGAACATCGGCCATCGTGTCACCCTGATGGTCCAGTGCAATAACGGCGTAACCGTGCGAGGCGAGGGCCTCGCAGAGTTGTGAGTAGACGAGACGGGTACCCATGTGGCCGTGCGAAACAATCACGGTTGGTAGCGGAGTCGACACGGCCGCACCGCCTGCGAGGGCGGCACCGAAGAAGCCCACACCGAGTAGGAGTTCGTACATCATGGGATCGCCTTCGGCAGAAGAACGTGGGAACCAGACCTCAACGCCCACCATGCGGCCCTCTCGGGCCTGATCTATCAGGAGGTGTGAGTTGCGTCCAATGGGGTGAGGGCCATGTGTAGAAATCATGAGAGCAATCTACGGGTCGGCTCCGAGTGGGCTTAACTCTTCACCATGAGACGGGAAACAGTGGCGAACTGCCCCGATTCTGTACAGTTCGGCTATGAGTAATCACCACGAAGACCCCATCGTTGCCGTTGTACACCAGTGGCACCAGCACATGGCCGGCCAGTTTCCCGGCGGCCTCGACACACTCCTAGACGACGAGTGCGTATTCCTCTCGCCGATTGTCTTCACTCCACAACGGGGCAAGGAGCTCACCAAGCTCTACCTCGGCGCCGCCGGACAGGTCTTCCCTGGTGATGCTGCTGAGTCCAAAGAAACGAAGAAGAGTTCCTTTCACTACGTTCGCGAAGTTGTTCAGGGTCACGATGCCGTATTGGAATTCGAAACAATGATTGATGGCACACAAGTCAATGGTGTGGACATGATCAAATGCAACGACGAAGGTCGCATCATTGAGTTCAAGGTGATGATTCGCCCACTCAAGGCCATCAATCTCATTCACGCCCAGATGAAGGCGATGCTCGAACAGATGCAGTAGTGGCATCACTTCGAGCGATGTCACACCCCCTCCCTACTCTGGAACTACCGAAGTACCGTTGCGCGTCGTCAGTCTGACGCCTCGAGTCGCAAACGCTCGCTCTACGTGGCGAGCACAAGCTGTCCGTATTCGGACCGGATTCTCAAGGAGAGAACATGAGTGAAGTAAAACTGCATGAAATTGCCAACTGGCACCGCCAGGTCTGCCCCGTCACCGACTGGCTCGTCATTTCCGGAGACCTCCCCGTGGACCGCGAAGAGGCGGTCCGGAAGTTGAACGAGTGGATCGAAGCGGGTGTGACCGACATCGTTGATGTGCGCGGAGAGTGGACGGATGAAAAGCTCGTCAATGAATTAGCGCCACATATTCGCTACCACTACCTCGGAACGCACGATGACGGCACGAGCCAGGACCAGGCGTGGTTCGACGAAGGACTCGCCGCTCTCCACCACGCCCTTGAGCATGAGAATGCCGTAGTGATGGTGCACTGCCACATGGGTGTGAACCGAGGTCCATCAATGGCCCTCGCCTACCTGATCGACCAGGGGTGGAATCCCCTCGACGCTCTCGACGCCATCCGAAAGGCCCGCCCAATCGCCGGCATCATCTACGCCGAGGATGCGATTACGGCCACGTCCGAGCAGCTCACAGCCGGTGGACATGAACTGGCAACAGTGCTCGATCAGACCGAGCAGTGGTTTCGTGACAACGAAATTGATATCGCCACAATTATTCGGTGGATTCGTCGAGCTGAATAGTTCCACACGTCCAAAAGCAAACAGCCCCGGCCTTGCGGCCGGGGCTGTTTGAAAATACGAAGTACGACTAGCGCGACTTGAGCTTCTCAATCAACGCTGGGAGGACCTTGTGGACGTCGCCCACAATGCCGAAGTCGGCGACCTGGAAGATCGGAGCATCGGCGTCCTTGTTAATGGCGACAATGTTCTTCGAGCCCTTCATACCGACCATGTGCTGCGTAGCACCGGAGATACCGCAAGCGATGTAGACCGTTGGCTTCACGGTCTTACCGGTCTGACCGACCTGCTTGCTGTAGGGAACCCAGCCGGCGTCCACGATGGCGCGTGAGGCACCCGAAGCACCGTTGAGCAACTTGGCAGCCTCTTCGACGAGCGCGTAAGCCGAAGCTTCGCCCAGACCACGTCCACCGGAAACCACAACTGCGGCCTCTTCGAGCTTGGGTCCGACACGCTCTTCAACGTGCGAGGCCACAATCTTGGCTGAGTTCGTCGCACCGAGGTCGCCCGCGGCGATGGAGTTAACGCTGGCGGCAGCGCCACCAGCCGACTCGGCGGCAAAAGACTTAGCGCGGATAACCACAATGCCGGGTCCACCGCTCGTGAAGCGAGCGTTCACAATCTGAGTTCCACCGAAGACGGGGTGCTCAGTAGTGCCGTCGGCGCTGTAGCCAGTGACGTTGGTGAGTACGCCGGTGTTGAGCTTGGCGCTCAAACGACCAGCAATGTCGCGACCGTCATACGAGGTCGGGATCAAGATGACGTCGGGAGCACCAGCGCTAGCCACGAGGGCTGCGATGGCTCCGGCGACAGGAGCGCCGGGCAGAGCGCCAGCGAGGTCGCCAGCGTCGTGCAACGTGGTTGCGCCGTACTCACCAGCTTGTGCGGCGAGAGCGGCACCCTGACCACCCCAGGTGATGGCCGAGACCGTTCCACCGAGCGTGCGAGCGTGCGTAAGGATTTCCAATGATGTAGTGGTGAGGGCGCCGTTGGCGGGCTCGACTACGACCCAAATGTTTGACATGTTCATATCTCCTTACAGAACCTTGATGGATTCGAGGAAGGCGACAATCTTGTCGGCTCCATCGCCCTCATCGGTGTGCTTCTCACCCGCGGCGCGCGATTCGGCGGCCACGACTGAAGTGATTTCCTGACCGGCGCCAGCGGCACCAGTTTCGGCGGCGAGACCGAGGTCTGCAGCAGTAAGTTGCTCCACTGGCTTGCTCTTGGCCGCCATGATGCCCTTGAAGGACGCGTAGCGAGGCTCGACGACACCGGCGGTCACGGTCACGACTGCGGGCAGTGGTGAGGTCACTTCGTCGTAGCCACCGTCGGTCTGACGGTCGATCTTGACGCTGGAGCCATCAACAGTTACCGACTTCGCGAAGGTCACCGAAGGGAGACCCAAGAGCTCAGCGATCTGCACGGGGACAGTTCCGGTGTAGCCGTCGCTCGACTCAGTAGCGCAGAGCACGAGGTCGGGGTTGACGCGCTTGATAGCGGCGGCCAAGACCTTGGCGGTACCAAGGGCGTCAGTGCCACGAAGGGCGTCATCCGAAACGACGATGGCCTTAGCGGCACCCATGGCCAGAGCGTTACGCACTCCGGACAGGTCAGCGGCTGAGCCCATCGAGACAACGGTGACTTCACCGGCGCCGGCCTTGTCGACCAACTGGAGCGCCATTTCGACGCCGTACGTGTCGGCTTCGTCGAGGATGAGCTTGCCCGTACGGTCAAGGTTGTGTGTGTTGGGATCCAACGACGCGGGCGCCGCCGGGTCTGGGATTTGCTTTACGCAAACGACAATGTTCATAGATGGAAATGTTAGAGGTTTTTGCAGCACCCCAAATCAAGAACCCAATTTCTAATGTCCTATAACTATGGGCTTTTCAACGTGTTACCGGTCAGTAAGTAGTCGTCCGAATCCCGACTTTCTGCCTCCGGACCCTCGCTGCCTAGGGTTGAGCGGTGAACATTCGACGGGCCACCATCGCTGACTGCGACGCAATCCTCGCCCTTATACGAGACCTCGCCGAGTACGAACGCGAGCTCGATGCTGTCGAGGCCACGGTCGAATCGTTGGCGGTCACCCTCTTTGGTAGCCAGCCCACCGCCTACTGCGACCTCGTCGAAGTAGATGGCGAAGTTGTCGGCATGGCGATCTGGTTTCTCAACTTCTCTACCTGGCAGGCCAAGTACGGCATCTATCTCGAAGATCTCTTTGTTCGCCCAGCGCATCGTGGACAAGGCTTCGGCCACTCGCTTCTTAAGCACCTCGCACAAACGTGCGTGGAAAATGGGTACGGACGTTTCCAATGGTCAGTACTGGACTGGAATCAACCGGCCATCGACTTTTATACCCAGCTCGGTGCGGTGGCCATGGATGAGTGGACCGTCTACCGCGTCTCTGACGACGCCCTAATCCAGCTCGCTAACTCCTAGACCAGTCACTGAGTTGCGAAGTCTCGATCGAAAGAAGCGGTCGAAGCTAGACGTGCACACCGACACGACTAGGACCGCTTTGCTAATTCCTGCAGACCGAGGGCGGGGTCATCGGTGATGATGGTGTCAGCACCCATGTCCAGCATGGAGTTGATGTCCTCTGCTTTATTGACCGTCCACACGTTGACAGCCAGACCCCAGGCGTGGGCCTGGTCCATCACGGCTTGATCCACCGTCAAAAAGTGTGGGTGGATGGCCTGTAGGCCGAGTTCGCTGGCCTTGCGGGCATTCTCTAACACCGGGGCGCGCCAGTCGAGCAGCC
>WLKR01000028.1 GCA_009701115.1 Actinomycetota bacterium
GCTGCCATCGCGGCTCCGACGCACGCCTGGCGGGATGGATCACGGCGCACCGCCATTGTCGTGCTCGCCACTACCCCGCTGCTCTGTATTGCGGCCTACGCCCTCGGAGCAGCGCTCTAGAAAGTCATCGTAAGACGAGTCGCGTAAACGTGCTGTGAGTCCAGCAGAGTTAGTACGCTCCTCGGTATGACCCCATCCCCCTGGCTTAATGATGCAGTTTCGCTCGTCGACGCGTTCCGCGCTGGAACCATTTCTCCCCTCGAGGCGCTCGAGGAATCTCTCTCAGCCATTGCCTCATCCGAACTCAACGCCATCTCACACCTTGATGCGAAGTCCGCTCGAGCCGCTGCCGCAACAGCCGACATCGCACTCCCCTTTGGCGGCGTCCCCATGGGCATCAAGGAACTCGAGGACGTCAATGGCTGGCCCCAAACGGAGGCGTCATTGGTCTTTGCGGATCGCGTCGCTTCGAACGACAGCCTGCAAGTGCAACGACTACGCGCTGCCGGCGCCGTTATCGCCGCTCAGACCACCGCGTCGGAGTTCGGTGGCATCAACTGCACCCGAACCAAGCTCCACGGCGCCACCCACAATCCCTGGATGCAAGGCAAGACGCCCGGTGGTTCTTCCGGTGGTTCGGCCGCCGCGGTAGCGGGTGGTCTTCTCCCAATCGCATCAGGCGGAGACGGCGGTGGATCAATCCGTATTCCCGCCGGCTTCACGGGGCTACTCGGACTGAAGGGCACCTTCGGACGTATCCCCCGCGGCCCTCACGCCATGCACCCACCGCTAACAGTGAATCTCGGTTGCCTCTCTCGTTCAGTTAGAGATACCGCGCGTTGGTTCGACGTCACGAACGGCTTTAGCCCGTATGACACCCTCAGCCTTCCGCGCGTCCAGAACTGGGAAGCCCAACTTGGCACCATGGATCTACGTAACAAGCGTGTCGCGATTGTCTACGACCTTGGTAGTGCCGTTGTCGGACCCAAGCAGATAGCCGTCCTCGAAGATCTCGCGAAGTTTCTGGTCCGTGAGGCTCAGTTGAAGCAAGTCGATGTACACATTGCCTTCCCGCAAGGTGGGCTCGAGTGGGCCATGTCGAACCTCATTGGACTCGCGGGCGAACTCGGCGATCGCTACCCCGCCTGCGAAGGCGATCTCACCGGTGAAATCCAGTTGGGCATGCGTCTCGCCCAAGACCTCTCAATCAACACGGCTGGAGCCACCGAACTCTTTCGTGCAGACATGAACTTCCAAATGGCCGAAATCTTCAACCAGACCGACTTCATCATCAGCGCCACGAACCCTGACGTGGCCTTTGCCGCCGAAGGTCCGATGGCCACCACGGTTGAAGGCATCGACCTCATGAAGGAGTACGGCTTCAATCGGGCGATTGGTAACAATGGCGCCCTGACAATTCCAGCCAACCTCACAGGTGTGCCGGGAATATCGATTCCGGCCGGACTGGTGGACGGTCTTCCCGTGGGACTGCAGATTATGGGCCGCCACCACGAAGAGCAGTTGCTCTTAGACCTCGCCTTGATGGTGGAGCGTGCTCGACCTTGGAGTCTTACTGCGCCTCTGCGCTAGGGCGTAGTGATCGTCTCCACGACACATACGCAGCACCGGTGGTTAGTGCAGCCACGATGATTGCAAATTGCTCTGGTGCCATTGGCGCCGGGGAGACACCGGTCCAGAAATAGCCGTAGAAGGCTAAGGAGAGGCCAAGTAGCCCCACGGCAGAAGGCAAGTACTCCATCACCCCCATCTTCAACGAGCGCGTAATTAGTAATGCTCTAATACAACTCGCCGCAAGTCCGGCAACGAGCAACGCTCCGCCCACACTCGATACATTCAAGAAAATCGACATCGCGTCCCCATCACCTGGGCTGACGGCGCCCGTGAAGAATTTGCTTGAAGCGATGATCGCTAGGGCCGTTAGCCCAGCGACAGTCAAAACCCTGGCACGCAGATTCAGACTGTGCGCTTCAAGGCGACGCGAGAAGAGTACGGCCAGCAATAAGGAGTAGAGCACACCGCTGGCGACAACCAAGAACCACGCGACGCCTCGCACTGAGCCACCGACATAGGTATTGGCGAGAGGGCTGAAGGCTGGGATGTCTGGCCAAAGCACTGAAGTGCCCATTGCACCGCTGTACTGCAGAAGCACCAAGAAGCCAATGAGCCAGATCAAATTCGGCCTCGACCATCGCCGAGCGTCTTCCCCCAAACCTGTCGACTGTGTAACTGAGAAATCAGCTCCGAAGAAGAACGGAACGGCCACCGCGATTCCGGCACAGATTGCTGGCCACGATGCACTCTGAAATGTGAACAAGTGAATGCGATTGCCATTGATGCCGCCTTGCAAAATAACCGCCAAGACAACAACCATCCCAAGAGCAACGAGAACGAGAGAGACTACCCCGAGGGCACCCTCGGTACGCGAGACGACTTTGGCCCTCCTGCTACCCACTAGGAGCACCGCCACGGCACAGAGAACTGCACAGAGACTGGCCAAACCGGCCCAGCCGATTGGAAAGGGATCACCGGACATCTCATGAACCCCTCCGTAAAGACCCACGACCAGAGGGGCCGTTACAGCGAGCAGTCCGTAACCAACGGTGATCAAGAACTCGTCAAAGCCCCAGTGATTAACGGGGCCGCTGGCGCGATTCCTTCGCTGCGAGCTCAAAGAGCCCAGCGCTACCAGACCGGCTACGAAGAGCACTGCAACCCCCACACCTTGCGATCTCAGTTGAAGAAAATATCCCAACAGGGTGAATGCAAAGAGGGGCCCGACGGCGAATGTCCATCCAAGACTTACGAGACGCTTCACTACTGTTTCGAATCTTCCATTGCGGCTACGGCACGTTCAATCAGCCAAAAGAAGACGGGATCGGGCCCGCCAAGCATTTCGGGATGCCACTGAACGGCCAACAGCTTGCCGTCATGCGATTCAACTGCTTCAACCACACCGTCTGGGGCAACGGCTGTAACGGAGAGTCCCTCGCCGATTGAGAGCAACGTTTGGTGATGGAGTGAATTCACCCCACGAGATTCACCAATGAGCGATGCAATCACTGAACCTGGCGTGCAGTGAACCTCATGAGCCACGGTGTCACCCGGTTGACGCCAGTTGGGATGACCCGAGCCATCCTCCATGCCGACGTGTTGACGTAGCGTGCCGCCCATGGCCACGTTGGTCAGTTGAGCCCCACGGCATATTCCGAGGATCGGAATACCTCTCAGTCGAGCGGCTGCGAACAGAGCCAACTCGAATTCATCGCGTCCATCATCGGTCTCCCCCAATTTTGGATCAGGCTCGGCGCCATAGCGAGCAGGATTAATGTCCGCTCCCCCACTGAGAATGAGGCCGTCGATAACTGAAACCAGTTCCTCGGGACTCCCGTCACGCGTCAACTGCAGCGGAATACCACCGGCTCCCTGGATTGACTGCGCGTAGTCCGAGAAGTACATATCGATGTCCTGATGCCCCAGACCAGAGCCACCCAGCCCGGCAGCCTTGGCCGACATCCGGCGACCCGTCAACCCAATTCGCGGCTTCATGGTCTCAGTGTAGAAGTCCGCTCCCTAGGAAGTCGGACCAACGGCTATCGCTGTGCGGCGTCTTCGGTCGGAATCAACTGACGCGCGGCACGCGCTTCGTCGACTCGTGACACCGGCGTGGCCGTAGGAGCATTGCGCACTAAGTCGGGAGTTTCAGCCGCCTCGACCGCAATCTCCTCCAACGCCTGAGCCATAGCTTCCAGCGTCTGAAGTGATTCAGTTTCAGTGGGCTCAAACATCAACGCCTCGTCAACAATGAGCGGGAAGTAGACGGTGGGAGCGTGGAAGCCCTTCTCCATCAGTCGTTTCGCCAGATCCAGTGCCTTGACGCTGTGCTGCTGCTTGAAGGCCGAAGCCGTCAAGACACACTCGTGCATACAAGGACGGTCGTACGCCGCCGGCAGTACGTGCCGCAAACGATGGCGGAGCCAGTTCGCATTTAAGACGGCGTGTTGCGCCACGCGAGTCAGGCCATCGCCGCCGTGAACATCGATGTAGGCCAAGGCCCGCGCCAAAACCATGGCATTACCGTGCCACCCGTGCACTCGACCGATTGAATTCTCCGGCTGGACCCAGTCGTAGGTACCGTCGGCCAGCTTGGTGGCCTTGGGACCAGGTAGGTACTCCGCCAGACGAGCAGCTACGGCCACTGGGCCGGCACCCGGACCGCCGCCGCCGTGCGGCGTGGCAAACGTCTTGTGAAGATTCATGTGCACGATGTCAAAGCCCATGTCGCCAGGACGAACTACACCGAGAATCGCATTGAGGTTGGCCCCGTCGTAGTAGAGCAAGCCTCCTACTTCGTGAACGGCTGCAGCAATCTCGGTGATCTCCTCTTCAAAGAGTCCGACCGTGTTGGGATTCGTGAGCATGATGCCCGCAACATCTGGTCCGAGAACCTTCTTCAAGGCGTCCAGGTCAACCAGGCCTCGCTCGTCAGAGGGAATCGTCGTGACTTCATAGCCTCCGAGCGTTACTGAAGCCGGATTCGTACCATGGGCCGAGTCGGGAATAATGACGCGCTTACGAACATCACCGCGAGCCTCGTGGTACGCCCGCATCAACAAAAGTCCCGTGAGCTCACCGGCTGCGCCAGCAGATGGCTGCAGCGTTGCCGCCGCCATGCCTGTGACCTCGCACAGCTTCTCTTCTAGATCCACCATTAGGCGGAGCCAGCCCTGCGTGAGCGCAGCTGGAGCACCGGGGTGCACGGAGTTCAAGCCAGGGTCAGCGGCGACCGAGTCGCAAAATTTAGGGTTGTACTTCATGGTGCAACTACCCAGAGGGTAGGCGCCAAGGTCCACCGCGAATTGTCGATGCGAGAGCCGTGTGAAGTGGGCAACGAGGTCGCGCTCACTCACTTCAGCCAAAGGCACGACATCGGGATTCAGATGTGCGGAAGGAACAAGTTCCTCGAGCGTCTTTGCCGGTATGTGAGTCGTACGCAGCTGGTGCGCCGATCGACCTGCGACCGACATCTCAAAGATTGTTGGTTCCGTACCGTTTCCGAGCAGGGGCGCGGAAGATGCGCGACCACCGGGTTGAGCCTTCATAGTCATAACTACTTCACCGCCTTGGCGAGAGCCGCCACGTAGGTATCAATCTCAAGTTTCGTACGTTTTTCGGTCACCGTGATTAGCAACGTATGAGTCGGGTCGGCAAGTGAACCATCCGTCGCTCCAGCGAGGGAGTTCGCTGACAGGCCACCAAGGAAGCCGTCGGCGACCAGGCGCTCTAACACCACATCGGCGGGCTGGGCCGTAGTGATAGCGAACTCACGGAAGAACGGTTGATCGGAGACCGCGCTCACACCATCGAGAGCCACAATCTGGTCGTAGGCGTAGCGAGCACCCTGAGCACAACGAGTAGCGACATCGCGCAATCCGTGGGTGCCGAGGTAACTCAGCTGAATGGCAGCCGTAACGGCCATCAATGTTTGATTGGTGCACACGTTCGAGGTGGCTTTCTCTCGACGAATGTCTTGTTCGCGAGCGCGGAGGGTCGTCACGAAGGCACGCCGACCTTCAGTGTCCACCGTTTCGCCGACGAGGCGGCCTGGGAGCCGTCGAATCTGTGCTTCGGTGCAGGCGAAGAGACCAAGGTAGGGACCACCAAACGAGAGTGCGGTTCCAAAGGGCTGACCTTCCCCGACGTAAATATCTGCTCCCCACTGACCCGCCGTCTTAAGGACACCCGCTGCCACGGGATCGCCGCACACGATAAAGAGTGCTTCGTTGTCCGTTGCCAACGACTTGGGCACCGAGAGGTCCTCGAGGAATCCGAGGTAGTTGGGATACGTCGCCACGATGGCCGCCGCACCAGAAGTGTCAACCGCCGACCAGTTGGTAATGCCATTGACGAGGGGTGCGATGACGAGCTCGTGACCGGTGCCCTGAGCGAAGGTGCGAACGGTTTCACGCCAGTGCGGGTGAACGCCAGCAGAGATGACGAGCTTGCTGCGACCAGTAGACCCGGCGGCCATGTTGACGGCCTCAACCAAGGCGGTGGCTCCGTCGTAGAGGGAGGCATTTGCGATAGGCAGACCGCTCAGCCGCGAGATCATCGTTTGGTATTCGAAGATGGCCTGCAAGATGCCTTGGGCCACTTCGGGCTGATAGGGCGTGTAGGCCGTAACGAACTCACTACGTCCACCCAGCATCTTCACGACCGCAGGAACCTCGTGGTCGTAGGCACCCGCGCCGGCGAAACAGACGAGGTTGGCCAGCGTGGCCTCGTTGGCCGAGGTGTACTGAGCAAAAATATCGGCAACATCCGGCTCGGAAAGGCCGGGCGCCATATCGAGGCCCTGGCTCAACCGCAGGGCGGCTGGAACGTGGGCAAAGAGATCGTCGAGCGTCGACAGCCCTAAGAAGTCGAGCATGTCGACTACTTCTTCGGAGGTATGGGGTAAATAATCGGCCACGACTACTTCGCCTTTCGAACGAATGGAGCTTTTACAACTACTGCGGGCACTTCACGACCGCGCATTGCCATCGATACTTCAGTACCAACTTCGACACCGCCGTCAACAAAACCGAGACCAATCCCATGACCAAGCACCGGCGAGAAGTTGCCGGAAGTCAATGTCCCACGCTGGACTCCATCAATGAAGATTTCGGCGCCCTCGCGGAGTGGTTGGCGCGAGTCGGTGGCAAATGCCGTTAGTAAGCGCGGTACGCCGTCACGGCGCTGCTGGTCGAGGGCTTCACGCCCCAGGAACGTCGGCTTGTCCCACCCAACGACCCAGCCCAACCGTGCTTCGAGTGAAGTAATAGTCGGACCTAACTCGTGACCGTGAAGTGGCAACGCTGCTTCCAGGCGGAGTGTGTCGCGGGCACCGAGTCCGGCTGGAATAACACCGGCCCCCACGATTCGGGCCAACATCTCATCGGCGCCCTCGTTCGGCACGGCAATTTCAATTCCATCTTCGCCGGTGTAGCCAGTTCCGGCGATGCGAACCTCGACGCCGGCAAAATCGAATCGACGTACGTGAAAACGAGGCACTTCGGCGAAGCGGGGGTCAATGGTGGCCATCAACGAACGCGCCTTGGGTCCCTGAACCGCGAGAACGCAACGGGTCGCAGTGATATCGATGCCCGGCAGCACGCTGAGTACGCCCGACGTGTTGGAGGCGTTCGGCATCACGTCAAACTCGTTGGGACCGACCCACCAGACAATGATGTCGTCGACAACGCCGGCTTGTTCGTTAAGCAGGTGCGTGTATTGCGCTTGACCGGGGGCCACTTTGCGTAGATCGTTCGTCAACGTGTTTTGGAGGTGGCCGAAGATGTCGTCACCGTCACAACGCACGGTACCCAGGTGACTCACATCAAAGACCGTGGCTTCTTGCCGGGTTGCGAGGTGTTCGGCCACGGTGCCACTCGCATAAAGCAATGGCATAGCCCAACCGCCAAAGGGCACGATCTTGGCTCCGAGCGCCACGTGCTGGTCGTAGAGGAAAGGTCGGCGATCGTCGCTCATTGCGAACAGGCTACGGCTCGCAGGACCCAAACCGTTCGATTAGATGCGGGCCCCGGAGGCCAATGGCCCGGAACCGATTTCGTGAGATTCCTTGACTACGCCATCGCCAGTCGGCGGTTCTCAGTGGTCTCCACTTCTTGGGCCAGCGAGGTGTCGATATCAGCGGTGACGCTGTCCATCGAAATTACGTTGAAGACGCCATGGCCGCCCTTAAGGAGGTCAATAATTTCGCCGTCCGTATAGGCCAGTACCGAATTGGAGCCAGAGAGCACTAGCGAAACAGACTTGAGATCGCCCCCTACCTGATCACGGAGGCAGTTCACTGCTTGCCGCGCTCGAGGGAGCGCCACGCCAGCATCCAAAAGCGACTTAATCACCCTGACCTCGATGAGGTCCGCATAGGAGTACACGCGCTTGGAACCACTCCCCTGAGCAGCCGTGACCGAGGGTGTGACGAGGTTGGTGCGGGCCCAGTAATCGAGCTGACGATACGTCACGCCAGCGATTCGACAGACCGAGGGACCGCTGAAGCCCATTGAAATTGCATTCATGATTAATCCACCTTCCGACCAAGGTTGCCCGTAGAGGCTTTGGGATACAAAAGTGTAGTTACACCCCTGTCACATAACAAGGGGGTATTTTCGGGGATGAATTAGGCGAATAACGCTTGAAGTAGCCCTTGCTCCCATTCGGGACCATCTACTTTGCGGTATTGAGAGGTCGCAATTTTCTCGTACTCGTCAAGATCGACCAAGAGTGCAGATTCCATGGCGTCGTGGATCGTCTCTGAGGTGATGGGGTTAACAAAAATACCGGCCGGCCCCGCCACTTCAGTTTGCGATCCACCGGTTCCACAGATGATCGGACGGCCCGTGGCGAGAGCCTCGATAATTGGCAGGCCTTTGCCTTCGTATGCCGAGGGATACACCAGGGCCGAAGAGCGTCGCACCATTTCGAGAAGTGCCTCATTGCTGAGCCGACCGGTAAGCACTACGCCTTGAGGCAACTGACCTAAACCAAAGCGATTCGTAAAAGCCCCCACGTCGCTGGTGCCCGTGATGCGCAATTCGAACTCAGGATGCGTCCGGCGAAATGTCGCGAACGCATCGAGTGTCGGGCCAAGATTCTTTCGGGGCGACACTCCCCCGGTGAACAAGAAGAACGGATCAGGTGTCGTTCCTCGGTGAAGCTGGAATCCCAGATACGACAGCGGTACGTATCCAACAATTGACTCACGGTGCTGCTGCTCTAAAAGATCAGACTGGGCGGAAGCCGACACCGTCACCACCCTTGTTGCGCGTCGGATACTGGAGCGAATAGAAAACCGATTCGGCGCCAGACCTAAATAGCCGATCACACCCTTGCCGGTGCGACCCTGGAAGGGAATCATGTCATGAACGATCAAAACGGTGCGCTGTCGCACGCCAACCACCGGCACACCTCGATTACCGGGCGCCAAAAATACCTCGGCCGAACTCGTCTTTAAATACTTGGGAATCGAATACTGCTCATAGGCCAGACCCCTGCCAGCTCGCCAGACTGGCAAGCCGACATAACGAACTCCATCGCGCCGTACCAAGGATTCTGGAGGGGTTCCGGGCATCAAAACAGTCACCTCCGCCGATAAGTCAGCGAGCCAGTCGATTATGCCAGCGACCAATTTGTGGATCCCAAAGGCCGGCTTTAGGAGGTAGCTGCCCTCGATGACAATCTGGCGACCCGCCAAATTGTCTCGATTCAAACCATCAAGGGTGCTCATTGCATTCGAGGCTACCAATCAAAATGGTCTCAAAGGGCCGAGGAGTAGAGCATTCTTCGTTGTCGCCGATAGAGTCGGCACAATGGTTTCTGAATACAGCGCTACGAATCGCACAGAACTCATAAGGGCCTGCGCGTCTTCGCATATCGAATGGCGTGTCGATGCCTAAGCCTGAAGAACAGCGTCGTCCGCTCACACTCTTTATCAGCCTGGCCGCTCTATTTACGACCTCGTTACTCGGCGCGCTCGCCTCACGACAGATGGCCATGCATTACGGAGCCAGCACATTCGGCACCCTGGCTCTGGCCACTTCATTCGCGATCGCCTTTCAGACATTGACCGAATTCGGCCAAATCCAAGTCCTCCAGCGCGAACTAGTGCAGAGCGAAAAGGACCAATCGCGACTCATCAGTATGGCGATAGCCCTTCGAGCGGCCATCATGCTGGTGTCGCTTCCTGCGGCCTACGCCATCGGATGGGTGCTCTACCGGAATACTGATAACGCCTATTCAATTATCGCCATCATGGTGATTTCGGTACCAATCGGATCCATGAGCCAAGTCTTTTTTGGCTACTTTGCAAATAGGTTTCAGAACCGCCAGCAGGCGCTGTACCAGGTTGGTCAGCAGTCGCTCATGCTGACTGGAGTCTCCATACTCGTAGCCCACCACCGACCACTCACCGAGTGCGCACTGGTCATTGTGGGGTCGTCGTTCATCACGTTGACAGCCATGTGGGCGCAAGTCTCTCGCTCCGTCCAGTTGAGTTTGGCTTGGGATGGAGAGCACGCAAGGTGGTTCCTCCGAGAAGCCGCTCCGATTGGACTTTCCACTGTCCTCTTGGCGTTCTATCAGCGGGCCGATGTTCTCCTACTGGGAATAGAGAGCACTACCAAGCAAGTCGGTTACTACGGGATTGTTATCGCTATCAACTCCTTCTTTGTGATGATGCC
>WLKR01000029.1 GCA_009701115.1 Actinomycetota bacterium
CGACGGTGATGTCAGAGTGCTTAATCATCTCAGCCCTTCGTAACTCGTCGGTCGTTCATGGTGATAGTACGGCAGTACAACTCTGCCATCTGTGATTGACAGTTGGTCAACTTCTACTTTCGACACACGCAATCTCCGTAATGAGCAGATCGCTACAGGCTCGCGACCTACTGACTCGCACCTCGGAGCGCACGTAATGCCAAGCGATTAAGAAGCACTCCCTTGGTTTCGCCTTCGGCGTCAGTGTCGATCACGCTCGTGTCCCCGGACAGCTCGAATTGAAGCATCCCATCGCATGTCTGCTCGAGGTGTGGGGAAAGTGGCGCCGAGAGTCGGTCATCATCAATGAGGGCGAGAAGACCCAGCCTTTTGGCGCGCCGAATGGTGCGTCCGGCCCTTTGGTCTGTTAACGAAGCGCTGGGTTGGACGACCACCAGACGAAGTCCACGTAAACGCATGAAGGCCAGAATCAACCAATTTGGATGCTTGATATGTGTCGCCGGGTTGCCGACCTGGTCGAACTCGGTAAGCAATGTTTGAGCAGACTCGGATTCGTAGCCAACTATGCCGACCCGAGCTCCCCGTGGAAGGAGACTCGTCAGCAGTTCGTACATAAAGGCGATGGCTTGCACGCTGTGATCGCGAGCCACGAGATCGAGTCGTGCGGTGGACCGATTCTTAAGGATCCACAGCAGCGCCATGGCGGCCCAGGGGAGGAGTGGCCAGAACGTCGCGAATACGAGCGATGCAATAACCGTTGCGAGGGAGTACCCGGTGAGCACGCACCAGCCGAGGAGCATTGGGTGGCGACGAAGGTACGCAATGCGTGCCCCAGAACGAAAGCGAAAGTTCCGCCCAGCGCCGCGACCCCAGCGCCACGACCTACGGGTACTGATGGCGCTCTCGCCCCAGGGCATCACCATGCGTGCGTCATTCACGACGATGCACGGCGTGCCCGCTGTGGTACTTCGTTGTTGGAAGTCAATATCCGAACCGTAATTAAAGCGTTCGTCGAAACCACTAATTTTGTCAAACGTTGCTCTTGTAAATGCCACGTTGGCCGTCGGCGCCGAATCAGGGATCGTGCCAGTTGGGGAATCGTTAAACGATCCGAAAGGACTAACACCCTTGGGCTCGATTGGCCCGCATATGTATTGATAGCCACCACTAGTTAGTGCCTCTACACAGGCCTTCAGCCAATTGGGTGTTGGCAGACCACCGGCATCGCAGAACGCAATGACGTCCGTTTGAGCGATTCGGACACCAACGTTTCGCTGGTGGGGTATTGATGAGGCTCGCCAGAACGGCTTCTCGTAGTCAATCCACTCCACCCAGGGATTAGCAATGCGAATGTCGTCCAGTCGTTTCTCTGACGCGTCAATCACAATGCATTTAGCTCCGAGTGCCTCGCACTGAGGTCGGAGTAGCGCGAGAGATTCGGCAATGTTGGGCTCGTCTTTCGAGAGGAGCACTACGGCAACTGAGGTCATTGTCATCCGGTTACTGTGTTTTGGTTAGCGAGCAATGAATTGTCTCACTGCTCTCAAAAGGGACTCGCCGCACGCTCAACATTTAGTAATCATAGAAGCAGAGGGCCTCGTCGATGGCCCCTCGCCGCGCTTCATCCAGGTTGGATTTCTATACATAGCCCTCATGCGCTGAGCGGGTCGCCTCGGATTCGATATGAAAATTCGATTCCCCGGAGTGCCACCGGCGCCAATCGACGTTTGGAAACTAGGGTTATTCAGTTGTTACATCCAGTGGCAATCCGTTTTGGGGCTGTAGCTCAGTGGTTAGAGCGCGGGACTCATAATCCCTTGGTCGTGGGTTCGATCCCCACCAGCCCTACCAATCTCGCCTGCTGTGGCAGAATCTCACTTATGCCAAGCACATGGTCGCAACGGTGGGCGAAGGAACACCCGCTCGGAGCACGAGTTCTTGGATTGGCTCTTCTCGGTGCCGGAGTTTGTATGTTCGCATCGAACTTTATGAAGTTTGAGCAGACTCGAAGCATTCCTCACATCTACGTCGTGG
Source organism: Actinomycetota bacterium (assembly GCA_009701115.1). Next base: position 2,035 of record WLKR01000029.1, read on the forward strand.
TGGGAATTCTGCTCGCGGACGCGTGGCTGGCTGCATTCGCTGTTGGCATGTGGCGGCGCTCGCGTGCGGGTGCGGGCCAACAAGTTGGCAAGCTCTCGAAGTACTTCACCCCTGCGGTGATATTGGCGCTTCCACTATTGATGGCAATGCCCTTAAGCAGGTATAGAGGTAACAGTCCGTTTCCACCTCGCTATCAGATCGTGGGTGATGCTGTGGGCGTCGTGGTGGCTGGAACGTTATTTATCTGCCTAATGGTGACAACGGTCCGTTTTACAAAATTGCCACCCGCTGAGAAGAGTCCAGAACTTCTAGAGGAATAACTCCGCACTTCGACGTCAAGGTCGAGACTTGTTAGACGAAATGCAGTGATATTAGAGTTCGCCGATTTTTTCGCCGACGGCCTTGGAAATCCAGGTGGCGTAGTAGCGGTTGATGTGCACACTGTCAAAGAAGACGAGGTGCTTCTTCTTGCCGTCATCGACAAAGACGGTGCAAAATTTCACGGTACAAAACAGTGACTGCACGTCAATCATGGTGATGCGGCCAGCGTCGTTGTAGTACTTCTCAACTTGTATCTCAGTCTGAGGAACGACCTTGGCGGGCGGGAGTAGGCAATTTTTCATGGGTCGATTTCCAAGAATGCAGTCCTTAGCTTCGATACCCACGTTGCCGTAGGCGTAGCGCGGCGTGGGCCCCATGACGAACAGGCGTGCACCACTCGGACGGAATGCCTTCATCGATTGGCCGAGGGCCACCTTGAAGGGTCCGACAGCTGGTGTCTTATCAAAGTTGCGCCCCTTGGGATAGGCCCGGCCAGCCATAAACACTGCATCCGGATGGTGACGCAACGCCCACCTAACTACGGATGCTGAGAACCGCGCGCATGATTGAGTCGTGATCGATCCGTACATAACGAACGTCGGATCATTTGGGCTACCCCACGGCGCGCAGCCACGCATACCCAAGAACACGACGCGCCAATGTTTGGTCTTGCCAAGGGCATTAAAGGTGGGTAGCCACATGCCGGCCAGAGAGTCTCCGGTGAGGAGAATGACCTTGGAGGCACGGGCATCGCCGTAGGCACACTCCTTGCCTGGATTCCGAGCCAGCCCTTGGATCACGGAATTATTCCAACATCCCAGTCGGTGCGGCATCAGGGTTGTGTCATCGTCGGTCAATTGATTGAGCATGGGCTCGGTTGTGAGCAGGCCGTGCTGGGACGGCGCATGGACGGAGTGGCTGATGTATCGCTCTATCTGCTCAAGAGTGGGTCCGGATGCCGACGCGTGTGCCGGCATCGAGGGAGCACCGCTGAGGAGAACAACGACCGTGGCGAAGAGGAGTTTGGGTTTTACGAGGCGTAGAAGTGGCACGCTTATGCGATGCCTCATTTGCCCGCCCACTCGATGGCGCCGCCTCGTTGGTCGAGCAGCTGCGTTGCCGCGGTCACTCGACGTTTCATGATCAACCAGCCAATGATGTAGGCGGGCGCCAGTGCTGCTGGACGCGTCACAAAGCCACTAGTGGCCATCATTCGCACGATGCGTCCCAATCTCGAGCCTTTGAGTTCAAGAGGACTTTCCCTGTCCGGGCGAGGTTGTCCAGAAGCGGTAAACCAGGACTCGAGCTCAAGATTGCCCCGGCGGACGCGAACGAGACGACCCACCTCTTCGTCACTGGTGCGGCGGGCCAGAGTGAACACCATCGTGTTGTCGACAATCATGCGCTCGTTTGCTGAGTAGCACTGGTCGAAAAATCCATCGTCGTTCGTAACCGTCGGGAAGAGGCCAAATCGTGTGCGGGCGGCTTCGTTAGCGCCGTAGATACGGCGGCCAGCGAGATGTGTCGAGGCGTGCTTCACAATCCAGGGGTGACGGCTGACGACGTAGTAGTGGGAGCGCACCAAAAATGAAGAGAACGAAACATCAATTGATACTTGGGGTGCAACGACGCGGGGCTCGGAAACGTTGAGGGCTCCAATCAGGGCGCGAGCAGTGCCCAGCTGCAGGGCGATATCGGCGTCGAGGTACAGCCGTGGAAAGTTGTTGCCCGCGGCCTCGTCGCCACTATTGAGGGCGAGAATCTTTGAGGGCGTGACCTGTTCGATGACTGTTACATACTCAAAGGCCCGTGCCCGTTGGGCCGTGTCATCAGTGCAGCCATTGGCGATGACGAAAACCTGGTCGTTGGGCCCAACTTCGCTGCGCAGTTGTTCGAGCAGCATCTCGATCTGACCGGCCTCATTGTGTGCCGGGATGATGAGGCTGGCCACTAGGCCCAACCATCAACGAGTGGAGAGTGAACTGCTTTCACACCTCAAACCCTAATCAGCGTTTCGACCTCACTACCAGCGTTTTGATGATTCGTTTCCTACACTTGGCTCATGGATATATTCACTGGACTATTGACCGATGCCGAGGAGCTTCTTCCGGGCGCAATTGCAATGCGGAGAGACCTCCACCAAAACCCCGAACTCGGTAACGATCTCCCTCGCACCCAGGCCAAGGTCCTCGAAGCGCTTGAAGGGCTCGGTCTCACGGTCACTACCGGTGAGGCGCTCAGTAGCGTCATCGCCGTACTCGAAACTGGCCGTCCCGGCCCAACCGTTCTGCTCCGTGGCGACATGGATGCCCTGCCAATGCCCGAGGACACGACGGAACCGTTCAAGAGCGTTGTTGAGGGGGCCATGCACGCGTGCGGCCACGATTCTCATACCGCCATGTTGGCCTACGCCGCCCGACTGCTCGTGGCCCGTAAGGATGACCTCAAGGGACGCGTTGTCTTTATGTTCCAACCTGGTGAAGAAGGTCACGGCGGCGCTGAGATCATGATTAATGAAGGAATTCTGGACGTCGCCGGCAAGCCTGATCTTGCCGTGGCCATTCACGTCACGCCTTCACTGCCTAACAAGATGATCGGCACTCGCGGAGGCACCATCATGGCCTCGTCTGACGAGATCACGATTGACATCGTGGGTCGTGGCGGACACGCCTCGCAGCCACATGTGGCTCTGGACCCGATTCCGGTCGCCTGCGAGCTCGTCATGGCCATTCAGTCGATGGTTACGAGAAAAATCAATGCCTTTGATCCCGCGGTGGTCACTATCGCGCACGTGACGGCAGGAACGACTAGCAACGTGATTCCCGAGCGAGCTCAAATCCACGGGACTATCCGTACGGTGTCGGCCTTCACCCGCGAACTGGTGCGCAATGAGCTGGAACGGCTTACGCACGGCATTGCTGCAGCGCACGGCACAACGGCCGAGTTCAAGGTGCGACTTGGCTATCCCGTCACGGTGAACGACGCCGCAGTGGCCCAGTGGTCACGCGATGTCGCCACCGGCCTGCTGGGCAGTGGCTTTGCCATTGAAATGCCCACCCCAGTTATGGGGGCGGAGGACTTCAGCTATGTCCTTGAGCAGGTACCTGGCGCCATGCTGTTCCTCGGTGTCTGCCCGGACGGCGTGAACTTCTTTGAAGCGGCACCAAACCACTCCAACCGCATGACCATCAACGAGTCAGGGATGGCGGCCGGTATTGCTCTCTACGCCGGTGTGGCGCTCGCCAAGAGCCAAGAGGCTTAGCGAACCGCAATCAGAGGGTCACTGGCCACGCGACTCTCAACTCCCGAGGGGCCCACGGGACGTGTGCCGCGCAACGTGATCCGGCGCATACGTCGTTCTACGTTCTCGTAGTCGTCGGTCGCATAGTGCATGGTGGCCTGGTTGTCCCACATCAAAACATCGCCGAGTTGCCAACGGTGGCGCAACGTGAATTCCGGCTGAACCTGGTGGGCGTAGAGGAGTCGAAGTAGATGTTCACTTTCAATCCGTGAGCAGCCCACGAGATGAGAAGTAAAGCCGGGGTTCACAAAGAGATTGGGGCGACCGGTCCTCGGATGAATTCGGACCACGGGATGAATGATCGGTGGCTGCTTCTTGGACAGTTCGTAGAGGTAGTCGGCATCATCACGAGTGAGCGCCGAGTCGAAGGGTTCACCCCAGTAGGCCAGTGGCGCAATACGGTGGACGGCTTCTAGCTCACGAACCGCTTCTCGAAGGACGGGATTGAGTTTGGCGTACGCCGTGCGGGTATCAGACCACAGTGTGTCGCCAGCAAAAGGGGGCACGGCGTCGGCCACGAGGATCGACATTTGGGGTGGGTTTTCAATGAACGTGACGTCGGTGTGCCACAGAGCGTTCTTGCCGCCCTGGGCCGCATCGAGGATCAGCATTTCGGGGTAGTCGGGGTGCCCGGGAACAACGGGGTGGGCCGGCGTTGGTTCACCCATCAAGTGAGCGAGTCGTGAGTGCTCGACGTGGGTGAGGTGTTGATTGCGAAAGACCAGGACGAGGTGCTCGGCGAGGAGGTCGTGGATCTCCTGAGCGTCGGTGACGTCTCGCAGAAACTGCCCGGATAACTCCGCGCCAAAGGCACCGGTTATGGGGGTTGCGCTCCACGTTGTCGGCGTCATAGACCCTCCTCAAGAATCCCTATGAAGGTAGTAGGGATTGAAAAGTGAACAACCCCAAAAAGCGGGGTTGTCATGGAATTGCAACACACCGTGACCCCCTTATGAATCCTAAAAGTCCTGATTAAACGGTAAAAGTTCGAATACCTGACTAAATCAGTAAGGTATGTTGCAATTAAGGAGACTTCCCGATGGTTGAACAGACTCGCCAAGAGACATCTGTAGAAGTAGCCAAGCGCGCCAGTGACTATTTGCGCGGCACGCTGCTCGAAGAGATGGAGAACGCCAGCCCGAAGTTCGATGGCGATTCCGAGCAACTCCTGAAGTTCCACGGCGTCTACGCCCAGGACAATCGTGATGTGCGCCGCGAACGCAGCTTGGCCGGCGAAGAACTCGAACACATCTTCATGACGCGTGTCGTGGTGCCGGGTGGTTTTCTTACGAGTGAGCAGTGGTTGGCGCTCGACGCGGCTTCTGACACCGTCGCCGACGGCACAATTCGTCTCACTACGCGTCAGGCGATTCAGTACCACGGCACAATCAAGAGTGGGCTCCAGTCGCTCGCTCGTCAATTGGACGAAGTGTTGATGACCTCATTCGGCGGATGCGGTGACGTTGTGCGCAACGTCGTCATGTGCCCCGATCTACAGATTCCCGAGGCCGATCCCTACATCGTCGAAGTCGCCAACGCCATTGCCGAGAGATTTCGCCCCACGACCACGGCTCACTGGGAGATTTTCGTGGACGGCCAGCGGGCCGCTAGTCGCGAAGTGGTGAACGAGCACTCCTTCTACGGCGACACTTACCTCCCTCGTAAGTTCAAGATTGCCATTGCGCACCCCCACGAGAACTGTGTCGATGTCTTCGCCCAAGACCTCGGCATGATTCCCGGATCCCACCCCTCGCTCGGTGAGGGCTTCACCTTCGTCGTTGGTGGCGGACTTGGACGTAACTACGCCCACGAACACACTTTTGCGCGTCTAGGCGAAGTGCTGGGTTTTGTGCCGCGTGCCAATGTCGAAGAAGTTATTGCGGCCGTTGTAGATGCCTACAAGGATCTGGGCGACCGCACCGACCGGAAGCGGGCCCGCCTTAAGTACGTCCTGGCGGACGCTGGACTCGAGGCCTTCCGCGCCGAAATCCATCAACGTCTCGGCTACGAACTGGCCGATGCACTCCCGCTACCCGCCAACTTCGACCGAAGCGACCACCTCGGCTGGCACGGTCACGACGACGGAACTTGGCGAGTTGGCGTTCGCGTGGCCGCTGGACGTATTCGCGACGATGAGACGAGCCAGACCCGAACGGCCTTGCGCAAGATTGCCCAGGCCCTCCCAGTCAAGTTCTTCCTCACCCCTCAACAGGACATCATCATTGACGGTGTGAGCGCCGACGAGCGTCCCTTCGTTGACCAACTACTGCGCGACGCATCGGTCCGTGAGGCCGAGACGTTGGGCTCGATTGAGCGCACGGCCCTGGCCTGTCCCGCCCTGCCCACCTGTGGTCAGGCACTCACTGAGTCCGAGCGAGTGCTCGGCTCTGTCGTCACACAGTTTGAATCGGCTCTCTCGGCTCGAGGTTTGGAGCGCCGTCCGGTGGCACTGCGGATGACGGGCTGTCCCAATGGTTGCGCCCGCCCGGCCGTCGCTGAGATTGGCATTGTCGGTCGCACAAAGTCGACATACGACATCTACGTCGGTGGTTCTCGACAAGGCGATCGACTCGCCACATTGTTCCAAGAGAAGGTCAAGTTGGCCGACTTGGCTGACGCTGTCGCCCCACTCTTTGACGCGTGGCAGAGCGACGGAATGGTCGACGAGGCCTTCGGTGACTTCGCGAATCGTTGGAGCTCAAAGTGACGGTTCAACTCGTAGGCGCCGGTCCCGGTGAGGCTGATCTACTCACGGTCCGTGCAGCTCGTGCCATTGCCTCCGCCGAGGTGGTCGTCTTTGACCGACTTGTTGATCGATCGGTTTTAAATCTCATCCCGCCCATGGCTGATCGCTATGACGTCGGCAAGACCCCGGGTCAGTCATCAAGTCAAGAAGCGACCAATGAGCTGCTGATTGAACTTGGCCGCTCCGGTCGTCGCGTGGTACGTCTCAAGGGTGGCGACCCCTTTGTCTTTGGTCGAGGTGGGGAAGAGACACTAGCTCTCACCAGCGCCGGTGTTGACTTTGAAATCATCCCCGGACTCTCGTCATCGCTCAGCGGCCCACTCGCCGCCGGTATTCCAGTGACCCATCGCGGTATCTCTCGTGGTGTGACGATTGTTACGGGTCACCTGATTGATGGGGAGTGCAACTCCTTTGTCCACCTGGCCAATCCTGAGTTGACGCTGGTGGTGCTGATGGGTGTCGCCCATCGCGCCGAGATTGCCCGTCAACTCGTACTCGGGGGGTTGACTCCCGATACACCAGTGGCCGTGATTGAGCGGGCGTACACCGCCTCACAGCGCACGGTGCGAACCACATTGCAGCGGCTCGGCACCACGGAGATTGCCAATCCCGCCATCATCGTGATTGGCGCCGTTGCGGCCATGTCGTTGAACGACATCACCACAGAGTTGGCCACGGCGGCCTGGTAGTGCTGCCTCTCGCCTTTAATCTCACGGGCAAGCGCGTCCTCGTCCTCGGGGCCGGTCGCGTTGCCGGCAGCAAGATTGCACTGTTGGACGCCGCCGGAGCCGACATCACGGTCATCACGACGGAGGTGCTGGAGCCAGTGCCCGATTCGGCCACTTTGTTTGTTCGGCCCTATCAGCCCGGCGATCTCGAGGGTTTTCAGCTCGTGATTTCCGCGACCGGTGTCGGTGCGGTCAACGATCTGGTCGTCGCTGAAGCCAAGTCTCGAGGCATCTGGCTCAACGTGGTCGATGATCCGTCGCGCTGTGATTTCTACTTCACGGCCGTCCATCGTGACGGACCGGTCATCGTCTCGGTCTCGACTGAAGGTTCGGCACCGGCCCTGGCACAGTACGTACGCGATCTCGTGCGGTCCGCGCTACCCAAGAATCTTTCCGCCGTGGCGCGACGACTGCGGAGTGAACGCGACTCGATGCACGACGAGGGCATTTCCACCGAGAGCATCTCGTGGCGGGCCCGTATTGATGAGCTAGTCGCCGAGGAAACGACGACTGATTAGTTCAGTGGTTCGATAACAACCGCGGTGCCGTAGGCGAGAATCTCTTGGTAGATGCCGCCCAGTTCATTGGAGTCAAAACGCATGGCGATGATGGCATTAGCACCCGCCTGACGCGCATTTTCGGACAGCCGCTCCATCGCTTCTTCGCGAGCTTCGGCCAACTGCTTAGTCATACCGGCCAACTCGCCACCCACGATGGACTTAAGCGATGCTCCGATCTGTGAGCCGATGTGGCGGGTGCGAACGGTGAGTCCTGAGACTTCGCCAATCAGTTTGGTGATCTTGTAGCCCGGCGCGTCGTTGGTTGTAACAATCAGCATGATGACTCCTAGTTTTGGGGTGCACGCCCACTCTATGTCCGGCGTGGTCAACTGTGGCATGCAGAAATTCCGTTTTGTTCTCGCCGCACTCTGCGTCATGTCCGTGTTGGTCCTTGGGGTCACGCGAAGTTCGGCGATGCAGAG
>WLKR01000003.1 GCA_009701115.1 Actinomycetota bacterium
CACCCTCACCTGACCTTCGCCGTAGCGGTACGCATTTTCGAGAAGGTTGGTGATAACCCGCTCGAACCGCCGCCGGTCGACTGAGACGTAGCACTCACTCGTGAGCTCGGAGTGCAGATCGGTGACGGGGAGTTGGTGGCGACGGGTCGCCGACAAGACGCACTGGGTGACCAGTTCGTTGAGCGGCAGTACTTCGTTAACCAGCGTGTCCGTTCCGGCGTCGGCCTTGGCAATATCCAGGAGATCTTCGACTAGCGATTGAAAGGTCGCCACATCAGTCGTAAGTAGCGAGAGGGCCTCCCGGGCGTCGGGGTGGAGGTCGGCTTCGTGGAGCCGCAGGACTTCGGCCGACATCGCCAAAGTCGTCAAAGGCGAACGCAGTTCATGACTCACATCGCTGGCGAAGCGCGCATCTCGATCGAGACGCTGAATGAGTTGTTCAACCATCTCGTTAAAAGCGGCTGAAAGCGTGGCCACTTCACTGTGGGGCGCGTCGCTGGGTAGGCGTACGGCCAAGTCACCTTCGGCCACCAGTCGGGCCGCCTGGGCGGTGTCGGCCAAGGGGGCGAGCGCGCGACGGGTCGTCCGGCGTCCGGCGTAGGCCCCCAGACCACTGGTAAAGAGTGTCCCGAGCGCCAAGATGCCGAGGAGGCGATTCAAGGTGCCGTTCAAGTCAGCAAGCTCGCGGCGCTGGAAGTAGGTGGCACGAACGGCCGGCAGGGGGACTGCGATAATGAGGACCGGTACGTTGTGCTCGATAACGACTTGGCGAATTACTTGGGTCCCGGCCACACGAAATGCGGCGGGAATCGTTTCAGGGTCAGCCACGGTGGTGCCCTCGATCCAGGTTGATCCCAAACGGACTAGGGAAGAACTGGTGGTGGCCGCGTTTAGTGACGTGAGGAGCGAGGGGAGCGAGGCGGGCTCTTGCACCACGGCACTGCGTACGAGGGCGGCATTGACATAGGCCTGCTGGAGATCGCTGGTCTGTCGAGAAACAACGATGATGTGACGGACACCGAAGTACGTGAGACCGGCGAAGATGGTGCTCAGTACGGCCGCACCCACGGCGAAGGTCCACGTCAGCCGACCGCGCAGTGAGCGAGTGGCCATTAGAGGACCAACTTGTAACCCTGGCCACGCACCGTGAGTATGAAGGCGGGTGTCGCTGATTCGGGCTCAACCTTGGCGCGGAGGCGACGCATATGGACATCGACCAGGCGGCCATCGCCGAAGTAGTCGTAGCCCCAGACGTGCTCGAGTAGGTGTTCGCGTGACAAGACACGCCCGTTGGCCCCCGCCAGTTCTGTAAGCAGTTTGAACTCGGTGGCCGTCAGGTGAATCTCGGTACCGTCAGCTCGCAGCACGGTTCCCTCTTCGGGTGTAATTCGTAGCCCGCCCATGGTGAAGGCGGCCCGACCCGTGGGGCGACGGCGGAGGTGAGCGCGGACGCGCGCGAGGAGCTCGCGTGGCACGAAAGGCTTCTTGACATAGTCGTCGGCCCCCGCCTCAAGGCCCTCAACAACATCAGCGGTGTCGTCGCGAGCGGAAACAATGATGACGGGGATGTCAGAGGTGGCTCGAATGTGGCGGCAGGCCTCGAAACCATTGGCCCCGGGCAGCATCAAGTCGATGATGGCGATTGCTGGGGTCTGGCGGTCGAACATCGCAATGCCGTCTTCGGCACTGGCGGCAACGTCAACAATGAACTCCTCGCCTTCGAACATCAGGCGCAGCGCGGTACGGATGCGATCATCGTCTTCGATAATGAGAATCCGTGCCATGGTGCCAAATCCTACGGCCTGGCGAGAAGTGACGGGATGGGCTCGTTAGCCTTGACTCGTGTCTAGAAACGGGGTCGAACTACCAGCGCTGTGGCGTGTCGAAGGTTTTGTGACCCGCCTGCAAGCGGCCAATCGATCACCCGAGACAATGAGGGCCTACCTCGGGGACCTGGAACTATTTATCTCATGGTCGCTAGAGCAGGGCTACCAAGACCCGGGCCGAATTACGCGCAAGGAACTTCGGGACTACGTCGGCTACTTGACCCGACGTGGCGACCAGCGAACCTCAACGGCTCGACGGGTAGCGACGATTCGGAACTACTTCGCCTGGCTCGTTCACGAGAATGTCCTGGAGGCGAGCCCGGCCACGGGACTCAAGACGCCCAAGCCTCCCAAGAAACTGCCAGAGCTCGTGGTGCGCGAACAGCTCGACGAGCTACTCGATGCCGACTGGGGTGATGATGGCAAGGCAGTCCGCGATCGCGCTATCTGCGAAATTCTTTACGGGGCCGGTCTACGCGTCAGCGAACTCTGCGGTCTCGATCTCGACAGTATCGATGAGCCCTCCGGCCTTATTCGAGTCACTGGTAAGGGCAACAAGGAGCGGGTCGTCCCTCTTCATGCCACCGCCTTCGCTTCTCTCAATGTTTGGCGCAAACAGGGCCGAGCCGCCATGATGGAGACCCTCTCGCCCGGTGCGGCCCTGTTCTTCAACTCGCGAGGCAAGCGGCTGACGCCACGCGACGTGCGGCGGATACTGGACGCCCGGATTGGCCAGGGCCATATTCACCCCCACGCCCTACGCCACACCTACGCCACCCATCTCCTCGAGGGCGGGGCCGATCTGCGGGTCGTCCAAGAGCTCCTGGGTCACGAAAGTCTTACGACCACACAGATTTATACCCACGTGTCGAAATCTCGCCTCCAAAACGTGCATCGGACAACCCACCCTCGGGGGTAGGGGCCGGGTCCGACTATCATGAAAAGGCCTTCCACAAGGGAAGGTACTGAGTCTCACCCGACTTTTCGTACGGTCGTCACGCGAGTGACGTTCGGTCGGGGTGGATCAACCGAACGAAAGGAATCACCGTGGCACTTGTCACTTTGAAGGAATTGCTGGATGCCGGAGTTCACTTCGGCCACCAGACCCGTCGTTGGAACCCCAAGATGCGTCGTTTCATCTTGGGTGAGCGCAACGGCATCTACCTGATCGACCTCCGTAAGACCCTCGCGGGTATCGAAGAGAGCTACACGTTCCTTCGAGACCTCTCCGCTAAGGGCGGCATTGTCTTGTTCGTGGGCACCAAGAAGCAGACCCAGGGTCCCATCGCCGACTACGCGACAGCCTGTGGCATGCCGTATGTCAACCAGCGTTGGCTCGGTGGCATGCTCACCAACTTCACCACTGTTGTGGGCCGTGTAAAGCGCATGGTCGAACTCCGCGCCATGAACAAGGCCGGCGACTTCGAAAACATGCCGAAGCGCGAAGCCCTTCGTCACCGTCGTGAGCTCGAGAAGCTTGAGCACAACCTCGGTGGTATTTCGAGTCTCGACCGTCAGCCCGATGCCATCTTCGTTATCGACACGAAGAAGGAGCACATTGCCGTGACCGAGGCCCGCAAGCTCGGGATTCCCGTCATTGCGGTCGTCGACACCAACTGTGACCCTGACGTCATCGACTTCGTAATCCCCGGAAACGACGACGCCATCCGCGCCGGCGCGCTCTTGTGCCGACTGATGGCCGACGCCGTCGTTGAAGGTCGCTTCATTGCGGCCAACCGTCCCCGCGTGGCCGCTCCGGTCAACGCTTAATCCTGTCAACTTTCTAACAAGGAGAACAACGGTGGCTATCACCGCTAAAGACGTACAAACACTCCGTCAAGCAACGGGCGTAGGAATTCTGGACGCTAAGCGCGCCCTCGAAGAGAACAACGGTGACTTTGACGCCGCTAGCCAGTGGCTGCGCGTTCAGGGTCTCGCCTCGGCCGCTAAGCGCACCGATCGCGAAAACTCCGAAGGCGCTGTGACTGTCGTCAAGGACGGCGCACACGCCTCAATCGTCGAGCTCAAGAGTGAGACTGACTTTGTCGCCAAGTCCGACGCCTTCGTGGCCGTTGTGGACGACATGGCGGCTCAGGTGGCCGCTAATGGTGAAGGGGCGATTGCCGGCTTCAAGGACCAGCTCGAAACCATGCTGACCACCCTGAAGGAAAACATCGAAGTGGGTCGTGTTGTGCGCCTCAGCGCCGGTGCCGACGAAGTCATCGAGACCTACCTCCACCAGCAGGCCGGTCGCGGCGTTAACGCCGTCGCCGTTGTTGTCAAGGGTGGCTCATCCGAGCTCGCTCACGACATCGCCGTGCACATTGCTTTCACTAAGCCCAGCTTCTTGCGTCGCGAGGATGTCCCCGCGGCCGAAGTTGCCGCCGAGCGGGCCACCATCGAAGAGATCTCACGGAACGAAGGCAAGCCCGAAGCGGCGCTGCCCAAGATCATTGAAGGTCGCTTGAATGGTTGGTACAAGGAGCGCGTGCTCTTGGAGCAGGCCTACGTCAAGGACGAAAAGCAGACCATTACACAACTTCTCGGTAGCGCCAGCATCACGGCGTTCGCCCAGGTTGTAATCGGGGGCTAAGCAGATGCCTCGCCGGGTTGTCCTAAAGATTTCCGGCGAGGCTCTTGCTTCGTCGGCAAGCGACCAAACAATCGACGCCAAAGTTGTCGACTTTCTCGCTTCCGAAATTGCCAAGGCCACCGAATCAGGTGAGCTCGAACTAGCCCTCGTGGTTGGCGGTGGAAACATTTGGCGCGGTGCCAGTGGCGAACTAGCCGGCATGAACCGCGCTAACTCAGACATTATGGGCATGCTCGGCACCATCATTAACGCCTTGGCTCTCCAGGACGCCATTGAGAATCACGGTCGTCAGGCCCGGGTTATGACGGCCATCAATATGGACCAAGTGGCCGAGCCCTACATTCGCCGCCGCGCCGTTCGCCACCTCGAAAAGGGTCGCATCGTGATCTTCGCGGCTGGTATGGGTAATCCCTACTTCACAACCGATACTCCAGCGGCCCAGCGGGCCGCCGAGATTGAAGCCGAGATCGTTCTGAAGGGCACCCACGGCGGGATCGACGGTGTGTACACCGAAGACCCCAAGAAGAACCCCAATGCCGTCAAGTATGAGACGGTGAGCTTCGATGAGGCGATCCAGAAGGAACTACGCGTCATGGATCTCACTGCCATCACGTTCTGTAAGGACAACGACCTTCCGATTCGGGTATTTGACCTGATGAAGACGGATAATTTGCGTCGCGCCCTTGCCGGTGAAGCCGTGGGTACGCTAGTTAAGTAATGGAACACGAACTTATTGAACTCGTCCTCGCCGATACGCGTGATCGCATGGTGAAGGCCATGGATCACGTCAAGAGCGAGTTCGCCACAGTTCGGACCGGTCGGGCCAACTCGGCCCTAGTCGAGAACCTCGAAGTCGAGTACTACGGGGTGATGTCACCGCTGAAGCAGCTGGCCAACTTTTCGGTCCCTGAGCCCAGGCTGCTCGTGGTCTCACCATTCGATAAAGGTGCCATGGCCGCTATTGAAAAGGCCATCTCCAACGCCGATCTCGGGTTAAACCCTTCGAACGACGGCATTGTGATTCGTCTGAGCTTCCCCACGTTGACTGAAGAGCGCCGCAAGGACTTCGTCAAGATTGTTCGTGGGAAGGCCGAAGAAGGCAAGGTCGCTATGCGCGGTGTTCGACGCCACGCCCGCCAGGAACTAGAGAGCCTGGAAAAAGAGAAGGAAAACGGTATTTCCACTGACGACATTGAGCGAATCGAGAAGGTTCTCGACAAGATGACGCAGGACGAAGTCGCAGCAATCGAATCACTGCTGACGCATAAGGAACAGGAACTCCTTGAAGTCTGAGGGCCCCACTAGCAACGATCTTCCAACGGGGGAGATGCCAGCCATTCGGCCGGCAGACTCTCGCGTGACGATTACCGGCGCTGAAGTGGCCGCCGAGGCGGCCGGTATTCCGGTTCCCTCGCCGACCGTTGACCCCGACACGTTGTTGCCCCACTGGACCGAAGAACCGACGGGACAGATGCCGGCAGTACTTAAGCGCGACGAGCCGGTCAGTACCGATCCACTCGATCAGATTCCCGCCCCCGTGTGGCGTGAAGATGAGACCGACTACACCGTGCACGACGAGCAAATTGGTCAGATCATTGGCAACGTTGAGAGTGTTGACCCACTCGACGTTGAACTCGATGATGTCGCCGTAGCGGAAGTGCCCGTAGTCGAGGCGCCCCGGCCGACGCCATCACGCGCCGAACGTCTGCGCCAGTCCGACCAGAAGCTCTTAAAGAATCGGGCGACTCGCACCGCACCGCCCAAAGACATTCGTAAGGCGACCGTGACAGGCATTCTCGCTGCCCTCTTCGTCGTAGGTGTTTTCTTGGCGGGTCCCATTCCCGTTGTGATCTTGGTATCGGCCGCATTGGCTGCTGCCATCGCCGAAATCTTCGCGGCCTTCCGGTCGGCCGGCGCCCGTCCAGCCACACTGCTCGGCGTACTGGCGACCGTTGCGCTTGCGCTGGGTGCCTACAACCGGGGCGAAGCGGCCCTCTCGCTCGTTTCCTTTCTCTTTATCTTCGCGGTCTTCGCTTGGTATCTCGCGACGCCGACCAAGTTCGACATGTTGGACGGCTTGGGTGTGACCGTTATTGGCTACATCTGGATTGCCGTCATGGGTTCCTTCGCCATGCTGTTGATCTCACCCGTCAACTACAGGGATCGTCACGGCCTGGCGTTCTTGATGGGTGCCATCATCGTCACGGTAGCTAACGACACCGGCGCACTCTTCGTTGGAAGAATCTTCGGCCAACGCAAATTGGCCCCCACAATTTCTTCGGGCAAAACCGTCGAAGGCGCGATTGGCGGACTTCTCACGGGTCTCTTCTTCGCCGTCGTGGTCTTGCCACAAATTCACCCCTGGAATATCGGCGCGGCCGCACTGCTGGGTCTTTTGGTGGGTGTAGTCGCACCGCTGGGTGATCTCTTTGAATCACTCGTTAAGCGCACCCTCGGACTTAAGGACATGGGCGAGGTCTTGCCAGGTCACGGTGGGGTTGTGGACCGCATCGACGGACTGATCTTCGTGCTCCCTGTGACCTATTACCTGGTCAACATTCTCAACCTCGGCTAGTCATGGCCGCATCAGTCCGCTCGGTCGCGTTGCTCGGAGCCACCGGCTCCATCGGCACACAAACGCTCGATGTGCTTCGCCGTTCACCGGAGCAGTTCAAACTCGTTGCGCTGTCGGGCGGGACGCGAACGCACGAATTAATTGCCATCGCTCGTGAATTTCGCGTGCCACTTGTGGGCGTGCTTAATGAGGATGATGCACAAATCGTTGCCGCCGAACTTCCGGGCGTCGATGTAGTGGTGGGCGATGCCGGTCTCGACAGCTTGGCGCGTAGTGCTGACGTGGTGGTCAATGCGGTGGTGGGCTTTGCCGGCCTCACCGCCACGCTGGCAGCGTTGGATGCCGGCAAGCGACTGGCGTTGGCTAACAAGGAGTCGCTGGTTGCGGCTGCTCCGCTGGTCGATCAAGTACGGGCCCACCGTGATTGCGATCTCGTACCCATTGACTCTGAGCACTGCGCCATTCACCAGTGTCTGGCCGGAGCTGATGCGACCGACGGGTATCGCTCGGTGAAGCGACTGCTCCTGACGGCATCGGGCGGTCCATTTCGTACGAAGAGTTTGAGCGAACTACAGCACGTGACGAAAGCCGACGCGCTCGCCCACCCCACGTGGGCCATGGGGCCGAAAATTACAATTGACTCGTCCACGCTCATGAACAAGGGTCTCGAAGTTCTCGAGGCCGCTGCTCTCTTTGGCATCGGCGTTGATCGCATTGACGTGGTGGTTCACCCCCAGTCCATCGTTCACTCCATGGTGGAGTATGTCGACGGTTCGACGCTGGCCCAGCTGTCGCACCCCGACATGCGTTTGCCTATTGCCTACTGCCTTGGCCTACCCGAACGTCTCGACCACAGTTGGGGTGCCATCTCCTTCACTGATGCGCTGACCTTGACCTTTGAGCCACCAAATCGCCAGGCCTTTCCGGCTTTAGATTTGGCCTACGAGGCGGGACGTCGCGGGGGAGCGGCCCCGGCCTGGTTGAGTGCGGCCAATGAAGTGGCCGTCGAGGCCTTCCTGCAAGACCGCATTGTGTGGAGTGACATTATTCCAGTGGTAGCGCGCACACTCGATGCCTTTGACGGCGGACCACTGACTTGCGTGGAAGAACTTCGGGAGCACGACGGAAATTCTCGAAGGATCGCTGCCAAGATGGTCTCTGCCCTATGAGTACAGAGCCACGCGCAAGTTGGAAAGAAGTAGCGATTGCCGTAATGGTCATCGTGCTCATGATTCGACTCGGTGGCTGGCTCCTGCCGGCTGTGATCGCCGCCGTCCTTCTCATGGTTGTCGGTCACGAGCTTGGTCACTTCCTGACGGCCAAATGGACCGGCATGAAGGCCACCGAGTTCTTCGTCGGCTTCGGTCCGCGAATCTGGTCCTTTCGTCGCGGTGAGACGGAGTACGGAATCAAGGCCCTTCCGCTTGGTGGCTACGTCAAGATCACGGGAATGTCGTCCCTGGAGCAACTAGACGACAGTGACGAACCTCGGAGTTACCGTGCGCAGAGCTACCCCCGTCGCTTGCTCGTCGCCTCAGCCGGCTCCATCATGCACGTCATCATGGCGTCGCTCCTATTGATCGTCTCCTACTCAGCTCTCGGGGTTCCCGACAGTTCTAAAATTCAGATTGCCGGCTTTACAAAGTGGGACGGACATATTAAGAACGTGGCCCAGCTCGCGGGTATCCAACGCGGTGACGTCGTCGAGCGCATTTCCAATCTCACCACTGGTCGAGTCACCGATGTGCACGGTGGTTCATCGCTGATTGATGCCGTGGCGGACTCTTCAAATGAGCCGCTCGAATTGACGATTCGTCGTGATGGTGCACTCCGGACCTTCACGGTCACACCCGTCGACGGACGCACACTGCACTCTGGTGGTGTGCAACTTGTGGCGCCCACAGAGCCGGCTCATGGCTTTCTGGGCATCTCCCTCGAGAATCCCAACAAGCGCGTCGCTCCGTGGACCGCGGTTCCCACCGTGGCCACCACCGTGGGAACCATGATCAAAGACGCCACACTCTCGGTGCCCAAAATGTTCTCGCCGTCACAGCTCGGCAACCTCTTTAACAATGTGACCAACAACTCCGTTGGTCAACAGTCGGCCCAAACCGGCAATCGTCCCGTTTCGGGGGTTGGTGCGGTCCGCCTCGCGGTGGAGAGCGCACACGCCGGACCTCGTGAGTTCATTGCCCTTTTCGCGACCCTCAATATTTTCATTGGCGTACTGAACATGTTTCCGATGATGCCCTTGGACGGCGGTCTGGTGCTGGTGGCCACCTATGAACGGATTCGTACTCGCAAGGGTCAGCCTCGCTACCAGGCCGATCTCAATCGCCTGGCCCCCTTTGTTTTCCTCTTTCTGGGACTGCTGGCCTTCATCTTTCTCACCACGCTCTATCTCGACATTGTGCACCCCATAAACAACCCCTTTCAGTAGTGCGCCGGAACTCTTGAGCGACACGGCAGAATAGAACTGTGGAAGTCACCTCATCGCTCTTAACGCCCCGTCGCAAGACTCGTCAGATCTCGGTCGGCAACGTGCTCGTCGGTGGCGACGCTCCCATCACCATTCAGTCAATGACCACGACCAAGACGGCCAACGTTGACGGAACTCTGGAGCAGATTTACGCCCTAGCCGCCGCCGGTGCGGACCTTGTCCGCTGTACCTGCAACGAGCAAGAGGCCGCCGAAGGGTTGGCCCAGATTGTTCCCCGGTCGCCCGTACCGATCATTGCCGACATTCACTTTCACGTCGAGATGGCTCTCGCCGCACTAGAAGCCGGCGTGCACGGGCTTCGTCTTAACCCTGGCAACCTTCGCAAGCCCGAAGAGATCAAGCTCGTAGCCCGTGAGGCTAAAGACCGCGGTGTGCCGATTCGCATTGGCGTGAATGCGGGATCGCTTCACCCCGATCTCTACGCCAAGTACGGCGGGGCTACGCCCGAGGCTCTTGTCGAATCAGCGCAGATCGAACTGCGCTATTTCCAAGAAGTCGGTTTCGACGACGTGAAGATTTCCGTAAAGGCCTCCAGTGTGGCTCTCATGATTGCGGCCTACCGTCTCGCGAGCGCCACCTTTGACTACCCACTCCACCTCGGCGTGACCGAAGCCGGCCCTCTGCCTGGTGGGCTGCTGAAGGGCTCCGTAGGTATCGGTACCTTGCTCGCCGAGGGCATTGGCGACACCCTGCGCTACTCGCTTACCGCCGACCCAGTCGAAGAGGCCAAGGCCGGTCGCCAACTACTTGAATCGCTCGGACTCCGCGAGCGCAAGGGTCTCGATCTCATTGCCTGCCCCAGCTGCGGCCGAGCCGAAGTAGACGTGATTAAAGTCGCGAACGAAGCGCAACAGGCGCTGCAAGAACTCAACCTGCCCATCCAGGTGGCCGTGATGGGCTGTGTGGTGAATGGTCCCGGAGAAGCACGCCATGCTGACCTCGGCATTGCGGCCGGCAAAAAGCGTGGCCACCTCTTCATCAAGGGGCAGATTGTTCGTGTCGTTCCCGAGGACGAGATGGTGCAGGCCCTGGTCGATGAAGCCAAGAAGCTGGTGGCCGAAGGCGTCGAAGCTCGCCTGGCGGCTCGTGATCTCAACGCCGAGAAAGAGGCCGAGGCCGATCGCGCCCTGTTGCTCGATGCCAAGGGCGCTGATGCCAATCGCGCGAATGAAAAGATCACCGAGATTCGTCGCCGAATCAACAACGTCGAGAAGTAGGATTTCCTTCATTCACTTCGAAGGAGCACCGTGGCACAGCCAGGCGTATTGACCCCTCAAAACGAGGACTTTCCCCGTTGGTACCAAGACGTCGTAGCCAAGGCCGAAATGGCCGACAATGGCCCGGTTCGCGGCACCATGGTCATTCGTCCCTACGGCTATGCCATTTGGGAACACATTCAGTCCGAGATTGACCGACGAATCAAGGCCGCCGGAGCCGAGAACGCCTACTTCCCACTGTTTATTCCCGAGAGCTACCTGAGCCGTGAAGCCGAACACGTCGAAGGCTTTAGTCCGGAACTCGCCGTTGTGACTCACGCCGGTGGCGAGAAGCTCAGCGAGCCTGTGGTGGTTCGTCCAACTTCTGAAACCGTCATTGGTGAATTCATGGCCAAGTGGATCCAATCGCACCGTGACTTGCCATTGCTCTTAAACCAGTGGGCCAACGTAGTGCGCTGGGAACTTCGGCCCCGCATGTTTCTTCGGACCTCCGAGTTTCTCTGGCAGGAAGGCCACACGGCTCACGCTTCGTTTGAAGACGCGGCCACGTACGCCCGCAAGATTCATCACGAGGTCTACAACGACTTCATCCAAAATGTGCTCGGGGTGCAGGTCTATTTGGGCATCAAGTCCAAGAGTGAGCGATTTGCCGGTGCAACCAACACGATGACCTGCGAGGGACTCATGCGCGACGGTAAGGCGCTCCAGATGGCTACGAGTCATGAACTGGGCCAGAACTTCGCCAAGGCCTTCGACATCAAGTTCCAAGATGAGAGTGGTACGGCGGCGTATTGCTACACCACATCGTGGGGCGCCTCAACTCGTCTCATCGGTGGCCTCATCATGTCTCACGGTGACGACAATGGTCTGGTCGTGCCTCCGCGTCTCGCGCCGATCCAAGCAGTCGTTCTCGCCGTGCGCGATGAAGAGTCAGTAAATAATGCGGCCGAGGAGATCTCTCGCCAACTTCTCGCTGCTGGTATTCGTGTGCGTACCGATCACGGACGAGGCAGTTTTGGTCGCCGCGTGACTGACTGGGAGATCAAGGGCGTGCCGGTTCGCGTTGAAGTGGGGCCCCGCGACCTAGCCGAAGGTCTCGTTACCTTGGCTCGTCGCGACACGGGGGAGAAGATTCAGGTGCGACTGGAAGAAGCGCCCGCACGGATTGTCACCCTGCTCGAAGAGATCCAACAGTCAATCTTGGAAAGTTCGCGCAGCGCCCTGGCGAGCCGTACGGTCGATGTGTCGAGTATTGCCGAGGCCGCCGAAGCGGCCAACGAGGGATTTGCCCGTCTCGGTTGGGACCTCGTTAAGGGCGAGGGTGAAGCCACGCTGCGTACGCAGGCCATTACCGTTCGCTGCCTACAACGGACCGACGGCTCGATGCCCGACAATGAAGACGAGGCCGGTTTGGTGGCCATCGTCGCCAAGAGCTACTAAGACCCGGTAGCAATGGCCCAAAAGCCTTATAAATTGGGGCTTTTGGAGATTCAAAGAGCAAAATTGGCGTAATTCTGCTACCATATCTGAAACAGTCCGCTACGGACGATTGGACTCGTAACACGCGGGCCTTGGGCCCGCGTTTTGCTTTGCCGGTCGTCGGTCGCGTGCAACAGAAAGGAGTAGAAAATGGTTGACCTCACTACGCCCATTTCTGCTCTCTTGTTGCCCTTAGGGCTTGATCTCTACGACCTTGAATTCACCAAGGGCAGCCTGAATGTCACCGTGAACAAGGACGGCGGGGTCGATGTCGACTCCCTGGCCAAGGCCAATCGCACGATTTCAGAGTGGCTCGACGAGAACGACCCGTTTCCGGGTCGTTACACCCTTGATGTCTCGAGCCCAGGTCTTGAGCGTCGTTTGCGAACTTCCACACACTTCACGACTGCCATTGGCACCCTGGTGACCTTGCGCGAAATGCGTAAGGGCGAAGCCACTCGTCGTCTCGAAGGCGAGCTCGTCAGTGTCACGGGCAACACCATTGTCTTGCGCGACAACAGCCTCGGTGAAATTTCTATTGACATCGACAACGTGGAGCGCGCGCGCACCGTCTTTGTCTGGGGTGCTACGGCCAAGCCCACCCCCTCTAAAGGTCGTCCCCAAACCAGTTCTAAAGGAAGGAAGTAGTCATGAGTTTTCGTGATGCACTCGGCGCGATGGCGCAAGAGGAAAATATTGAAGTAATGGAGCTGCTTAACGCGCTCGCCAACTCGATGCTGAAGGCCTACAAGAAGCGTCCCGACGCGGCCGAAGACGCTGAAGTTGAAATCAACCCCGAGACCGGCGCGATCAAGATCATTGGTCTCGTTCTCGACGCGGAGGGCAACATTACCGACGAGTGGGATGCCACGCCAGCCGACTTTGGTCGCATCGTGGCTCGCAATGCCCGTCAGAACTTGCTCGACGCCATTGCTGAAATTCGCCGTCGCCACATGTACGAAGAGTTCGTGAATCGCGAGGGTGACATCGTGTCGGGCACCGTGCTGCCAGTTAACGAGAAGTTCCTCGACCGGTACACCAAGTTGAACATCGGTAAGGGCGAAGCAATGATGCCTCGCGCCGAGCAGATCAACATTGAGCACCTGACCGAAGGTCAGCGCGTCAAGGTGTATATCGTTGAAGTCCGTAACACCAACCAGGGCCCGTCGATCGTGGTTTCACGGACGCACCCCGCCCTGGTGGCCAAGTTGTTCGAGATCG
The DNA here is from genome assembly GCA_009701115.1 of Actinomycetota bacterium. Next base: position 13,412 of record WLKR01000003.1, read on the forward strand.
AAGTACCGGAAATCGCTAGTGGCCTCGTAGAAATCAAGGCTCTTGCTCGTGAACCCGGGCACCGCTCCAAGGTGGCCGTGGCTAGCAACGACTCAGACGTCGACCCCGTCGGTGCCTGTGTCGGTGCTCGTGGCTCACGAGTGCGCAACATTACGAACGAACTTCGTAATGAGCGCGTCGACATCGTGCCCTACAGCGATGACCCAGTCGAGTTCATTACGGCCGCCCTGCAGCCCGCCCGCATCCGTGAGGTCATCCTGGACGAGGAGACCGGTACCGCTACGGTCATCGTGCAGGACCAGCAGCTCTCACTCGCCATTGGCAAAGAGGGCCAGAACGCCCGCCTCGCCGCCCGTTTGACTGGCTGGCGCATTGACATCCGTTCCGATGTTGAGGAGTCTGAAGCGGCCGTTGAGGCCGAAGAGGCTCTGGTCGAAGAGGCTGAGTACGGCGACGTTGCAGTGGAGACGTCCGAAGAGATTTCTGAAGAAGTGGTCGTTGAGACCACCAATGAGGAAGAGGTCACGGAATAACCCCGTTGCGGACCTGCGTCGTCTGCCGTGCCACCAAACCTGCGGGGGAGTTGGTACGAGTGGGGTGCGATGTGGGGCGGTCGTGGTACCTCGGTACCGGAAACGGCCGTGGTGCGTGGTGGTGTCAAACCGGTGAATGCCGGCGAGATGTCCCCGCGGGCCGTCTAGTTCGGGCGCTTCGGCGTCCGGTCTCCTTGACAGACAGTGAAGCCATCGCTTCGCTTCTGAGGGGAGAGCACCTAGACAGCAGTGGAGTTGTGCGAGACTAGCAACCGTGTTTAACGACTGCGTTAGATACCGATTTGAGGAAGTGTTTTGGCTGCAAAGAAAATTCGAGTACACGAGCTAGCCAAGGAGCTCGGTCTCACGAACAAGGAGCTCCAGGATCTCGCCTCCCGCATGGGAGTCGACGCCAAGAGCGCCTCGTCGTCAATTGAAGATGCACAGGCCGACCGCATGCGGCGCCGTGCCGACGACGAAGGAATTCGTCGTGACGATCAGCCTGAAGACCCCAAGGCCAAGAAGGCTCCTGTTGCCAAGAAGGCCCCGGCCAAGACCACAGCTGAGCCCACACCCGAAGTCGTGGACACTCCTGCTGCTCCTGTCGCCGAACAGCCAGTTGTCGAAGCACCCACTCAAGAACGCACTCCCGTTGCTCCCGAAGCAGCCGTAGAGGTCCCGACTGAGGACGTTCCTCAAGTCATCCGTACGCGCACCGCTGCTCCCAAGCCCGTAGCTAAGACAGTCTCACCTGAAGGTCCGACTACCGTCGCACCGACCCGCCGTCCGAATCCCGGTCAGGCGCCAACTTCTGCAACTGGACGTCCAATCCCACCACCACCCGGTGGCGGTCGTCCCCCAACGTCTTCTACGGGTCGTCCGATTCCACCACCACCCGGTGGTCGTCCTGGCGCTCGTCCAGCCGGACCTGGTGGTCGTCCCGCATTCGCTCCTCGTCCCGGTGGCGCTCGCCCTGGTGCCAGCGTCGGCGGTCGTCCCGTCGGTGGTGGATCGCGTCCCGGTGGACCTGGTGGTCCCGGTGGGGCCGGCGGTGGTTTTGGCGGTGCCCGTCCGGGTGCTCCAGCCGGTGGTCCCGGTCGTGGTGGTCCCGGTGGTCGTGGACCCGGTGGACCTCGTGGTTCACAGCGCAAGTCCAAGGCCCGTCGTAGTTCCAAGGTGGAGGACTTCGAGCCCACCCAAATCACTTCGTACATCCCCAGCACCGCTCCGGTGCCAACTGGTGAGATCATCGTCGAGCGTCGGTCAACGGCCAAGGACCTCGGTCCCAAGGTCAACCGCACGGCGACCGACATCATTCGCTTCCTCTTCCTTCAGGGAGAAATGGTCACCGCATCACAGGGTCTGACCGACGACATGATCGAGTTGTACGCCGCCGAAATCGGGGCCGAGGTACGCCTCGTTGATCCGGGTGAAGAACAAGAAGCGGCCCTGCTCGCCAAGTTCTTCGACGACGATGAAGATGATGAGAAGTACGACGCTGTGCCTCGCTCACCTGTCGTTACGGTCATGGGTCACGTCGACCACGGTAAGACTTCGCTCTTGGACAGAATTCGTAACACCAACGTGATTGCCGGCGAAGCCGGTGGTATCACTCAGCACATCGGTGCCTACCAAGTGGAGTGGAAGGGCAAGTCCATTGCATTCCTCGACACCCCAGGTCACGAAGCCTTCACCTCAATGCGTGCTCGAGGCGCCAAGGTCACTGACATTGTGATCCTGGTTGTCGCCGCGGACGACGGTGTTATGCCTCAGACCATCGAGGCCATCAACCACGCCAAGGCCGCCGAAGTGCCAATCATTGTGGCCGTCAACAAGATTGACCGCCCGGACGCCAATCCCGACCGCGTCCTGCAGCAAATTGCCGAACACGGCCTAGTTCCCGAAAAGTGGGGCGGTGACACCATCTGTGTCGAGGTTTCCGCACTGCAGGGTCTAGGCGTCGACGACTTGCTCGAGCAGGTGCTACTGATTGCAGAAGTGGGCGAGCTCACTGCTCGTACCGAAGGTCCGGCCGTTGGTTCAGTTCTTGAAGCCAATCTCGAAGTTGGTCGTGGACCCGTGGCCACCGTCATGGTGCAAAAGGGTCAGCTGAAGTTGGGCGACGCCATTGTGGCCGGCGCTGCATGGGGCAAGGTCAAGGCCATGATCGACGACAAGGGTCGTCAGATCAAGGTTGCCGGCCCGTCGACTCCCGTTCAGGTGCTCGGTTTCTCAGAACCACCTCATGCTGGTGACGAGATGCGCGTAGCGCAAGACCAAGCTCACGCCCGCACACTTGGTGAGGCTCGCGCCCAGCGAATCCGCATCACCGGACACATCCCACTCGCAAGTACTGGTGCCCGTCTGGAGGACCTCTTTGAGGCCATCCAGCGTGGCGAAACGGCCACCTTGAACGTGGTTCTGAAGTCTGACGTGCAGGGTTCGCTGGAAGCCTGCACCGAGTCGCTCCGTAAGTTGGAGCGTGAAGACGTCAAGCTCGTTATCGTGCACCGCGGTGTCGGTGGAATTACTGAGAACGACGTCCAGCTGGCGAGCGCTTCAAGTGCCACCATCATTGGATTCAATGTTCGTCCGGACCGCCGTAGTCGTGAGATGGCTGAGCGCGAAGGCGTTCAGATCCGTACGTACGAAATCATCTACAAGCTCATCGAAGAAATCCAAGCAGCCATGCTCGGTCTTTTGGCTCCGGAGTTCGAAGAAGTCGTTACCGGCGAAGCCGAAGTACGCGAAATCTTCCGTGTTCCCAAGCTCGGCGCCATTGCTGGTTGTTACGTGCGCGAAGGCGTCATCACGCGAGGCAGCAAGGTTCGCTTCCTCCGCGAAGGTGCCATTATCTGGAAGGGTTCGATCACCTCACTGCGTCGCTTTAAGGACGACGCCCGTGAAGTGCAGTCGGGCTTCGAGTGCGGTATTGGTCTCTCCGACTACCAGGACTTGAAGGATGGCGACATCATCGAAACCTTCGAGGAGCGCGAGATTCCGCGGACGGCTTAAGTCGTGTCAAGCAAATCTGCCGATAAACACCCCTACCCAAGGAGTGCTCGAGTAAATGAAATTCTCCGTGAGGTTATTTCTGACGTCATCGTGCGTCTCGAGGACCTTGACGATCGCTTGGGCCTCTTAACGGTTACTGGCGTTGAGACGACTCCTGATCTGCGACACGCCACAGTCTTCTTCGACTCGCTCACCCCTGAAGCCAAGGCTGGCCTCGAAGACCGTCGCGTGCAGATTCAGGGTCAAGTGAACGCCCAGACCAAGATGAAGCGCACCCCGAAGTTGGACTTTCGAATCGACCCCGCCGTTCGTTCCGGTGAATCAGTCGAAGAAATCATTCGTCGACTGCACGCAGAGGATGAGCAGAACTAGCGGCGTCGTACTCGTCGACAAACCGGCGGGTTGGACGAGCCACGACGTTGTTGCCAAGATGCGCGGCATTCTTCGTCAGCGCCGCATTGGTCACGCCGGCACGCTCGATCCCATGGCCACGGGACTGCTGGTGATTGCCGTGGGGCCAGCCACACGGCTCCTGCGTTTTGCTACTGATACTCAAAAGACGTACACCGGAACCGTGAAGTTGGGCGAGGCCACTGACTCTCTCGATGCCGACGGTGTCGTAATCGCTACTGCCCCAATTCCTGATTTGAGTCCGTTGGAAGCACAAGTCATCGCCGCCACCTTTCTCGGACCCCAACAACAGATTCCGCCGATGGTCTCGGCTATCAAGGTCGATGGCAAGAAGCTCTATGAACTGGCCCGTGAGGGAAAAGAGGTTGTGCGCAAGCCTCGCGACATCGTGGTCTCGAAGTTCGCGATAGCCGAATCCGAGGTCCCCGGCTCGTGGGCCTTCGAGGTGACCGTAACTCCCGGGACCTACGTTCGCGTACTGCTCGCCGATTGGGCCGTTCAGGCTGGCACCTTGGGCCACTTAACGGCACTTCGCCGAACGGCGAGTGGTGCCTCCTTGGTTGATGCCGCACACACCATCGAATCGCTCCAGGAGGCCGTCGCTCAGGGTGAGTCCGTTCTGGCGGCACCCCTTGAGATGACGAAACAGTTTCCGGTCGTTGTCGTCGATGACGCCACGGTTCTCGCCATCCGACAAGGCAAGACGGTGGCGTTTGATACCCCCCTAGACGGCGACTATCTCAATGCCGTTGACGGCACTGGGGAACTCGTGGCGATTCTGCGCCCCAAGGATGACCGGTGGCAGCCCGACGTGGTCTTGGCGATCGAGTCGACCGTGAAGGACTCGTAAGGTTTTTGTATGCGGGTACACCATGCAGACGAGGCGCGTTCGACACAACGTGGTTCCGTCGTGGCTATCGGCGTCTTCGATGGCGTGCATCGTGGTCATCAGGCCGTGCTTCGCCACGTGGTGAGCCTCGCGCGCGAGCGTGATCTTGACGCCATCGTTGTTACCTTTGACCCCACTCCGGCCGAAGTCCTCGCGCCGGAGCGCGCCCCCAAACTCTTGGCCACGCTGAGTGATCGATTACGGGAGTTTGAAGCACTGGGTATTGACGAGGTGCGCGTCGTTCGTTTCTCCACTGAGGCCTCCCATGAAGAGGCCGTCGCCTTCGTTGATCGGGTCGTAGTCGCGGGGTGCGATGCTCGCGTCATTGTCGTCGGCGAAGACTTTCACTTCGGTCGTAATCGCCAAGGCAACGTTGAACGGCTCCGCACGTGGGGCGAGACTCGTAACTTCACTGTGAGTCCGGTGACGCTGGTGGGCGATGAGGCCCACTTCAGTTCGACCCGAGCCCGAACACGCATCACCGCCGGTGAGATCGCGGAGGCTCGGGAAGTTCTGGGCCGCCCCTTTCACTACCGCGACGTTGAAGTGGTTCACGGTGATGCGCGAGGCGGGGCTGAGCTCGGTTTTCCGACGGCCAACATTGACCCTTCGCCGCGACTGATTCGACCAGCCCTCGGTATTTATGCCGGTTTCGCTGATCTCGCTGACGGATCTCGCTACGCCGCCGCTATTTCGGTGGGCAAGCGGCCCCAGTTCTATGAAGATGGCTCACTGCTGGTCGAGGCCTATCTCATTGGCTTTTCCGGTGACCTGTATGGACAGTTGCTGTCACTTTCATTCTTGGAATTCCTTCGTGGTGAGATGAAATTCGAGTCAGTCGACGACCTCGTCGAACAGATGCACCGGGACGTAAAGAAATCTGAAGAGGTCTTCGCTTCATATCATGGTTAGCGGGAGACCACAACCAAAGGAATACGTATGAGCGAATCAACCATCATCTACACCCACACGGACGAAGCTCCCGCTCTCGCCACGTACTCCCTCCTCCCGATTGTCTCAGCCTTCGCCGCACAGGCCGGCGTCACGGTGACCACGAGCGACATCTCACTCGCCGGTCGACTCATTGCCAATTTTGCGGAATTTCTGACCCCCGACCAGCGCATCACCGACGATTTGGCCACGTTGGGCAAGGAAGTGCTTCTACCCGAAGCCAACATCATCAAGCTGCCAAATATTTCGGCCTCGATTCCACAGATCAAGTCCGTGATTACCGAACTACAGTCCCAAGGTTTCGCTATCCCGAACTACCCCGACAGTCCCGAGACCGACGAAGAGCGAGAGATTCAGACTCGCTACAAGAAGGTTTCTGGTTCGGCTGTTAACCCCGTCTTGCGCGAAGGTAACTCAGACCGTCGGGCACCGCTCTCGGTGAAGAAGTACGCCCAGAAGCACCCTCACTCGATGGGGAAGTGGTCAGCCGACTCCAAGACCAACGTGGCCCACATGACCCACGGGGACTTTTTCTCTAATGAAGTTTCCAGTGTCATGCCGTCCGATGACTCGTTATCGATCGCTCTCATCTCCGCCGACGGATCGAGCACACCACTCCGCGGGCCACTCGCCGTGCTGGCCGGAGAAATCATCGACGCCACCAAGATGGAGGCGGCAGCTCTGGACGCCTTCTTACAGGAGCAAATTGCCCGGGCCCAGTCCGAGGGCGTGCTGTTCTCTATTCACCTCAAGGCAACCATGATGAAGGTCTCGGACCCCATCATCTTCGGCCACGTCGTTCGGGCATTCTTTCCAAAGACCTTCTCCCAGTTCGGGAGCGAAATGGCCAACGCCGGCCTCAACCCGAATAATGGACTGGCCGGCATCTACGCCGGACTGGACGCACTAACCAACGGGGAGGCAATCAAGGCTTCCTTCGCCAGCGAACTGGCCGACGGACCAGCCCTCGCGATGGTCGACTCGGACAAGGGCATCACCAACCTGCACGCTCCAAACGATGTGATTGTCGACGCTTCGATGCCGGCGATGATTCGCTCCTCGGGTCACATGTGGAACGCTGCCGGCCAGGAGTCCGACACATTGGCCGTTCTGCCTGATGCCAGCTACGCCGGTATCTACCAGGTCGCCCTCAATGACTGTCGCCGCTTTGGCGCCTTCGATCCGGCCACCATGGGATCAGTACCCAACGTTGGGCTGATGGCCCAGGCGGCCGAGGAGTACGGCAGTCACGACAAGACATTCGAAATCCCGCATGATGGCACCGTGGTGGTAACGAACGCTGCCGGCGAGACCGTCTTTTCTATGCCCGTTGCGCAGCACGACATCTTCCGTATGTGCCAGACCAAGGACGTGCCAGTCGCCGACTGGGTCAAGCTTGCCGTGAACCGAGCCCGTCTCAGCGGAGACCCCGCCATTTTCTGGCTCGACGAAGATCGGGCCCACGACGCCCAAGTGATTACCAAGGTGCGTCGTTACTTAGCTGATCACGACACGACCAATCTCCAGATTGACATCATGGCGCCGGCCGAAGCCATCGGTATCTCCCTGGACCGCATTCGCAAGGGTCTCAACACCATTTCGGTAACGGGCAATGTTCTACGTGACTATCTAACTGACCTCTTTCCGATCATGGAACTCGGTACGAGCGCCAAGATGCTCTCGATTGTTCCGTTGATTAATGGCGGGGGACTCTTCGAGACCGGTGCCGGCGGTTCAGCTCCTAAGCACGTCCAGCAGTTTGAGCAGGAGAACTACCTGCGCTGGGACAGCCTCGGTGAGTTCTTGGCCCTGGCCTCAAGCTTTGAATATTTGGCCCAACGGACCGGCAATGCCCGCGCCCAAGTTCTGGCCGACACTCTGGACCGTGCCACTGGTCGCTTCTTGGATGCCGACCGTTCGCCCGGACGCAAACTGGGCACGATCGATAATCGTGGGTCACACATCTATCTCGCGATTTACTGGGCTGATGAACTGGCTCAACAGACCGCCGACTCCGAACTGGCTAGCAAGTTCGCCGTCATCGCGGCACAGCTCGCCGAGTCTGAAGAGAAGATTGTTCAAGAGTTGATTGCGGTCCAGGGGAGTCCCGTGAACCTCGGTGGCTACTTCCGTCCAAATGTCGACAAGGCCGCCGCAGCCATGCGGCCATCACCTACGTTCAATCGGATTCTGGCGTCGCTCTAAGCATTCTTCGCTAGAGCGTGATTGCTCGCATCACAAAGTCAGTCATTACATCGATGTGACTGTGCACGTCGAGCTCTCCGTCGTAGGGATCAAACTCGGC
>WLKR01000030.1 GCA_009701115.1 Actinomycetota bacterium
AACCTCGCGAACCACGTGAGCCCCGGGACTTCGACCGCAATGGTCGAAATGCCAACGGCAACTCAAACAGCAACGGCAATAGCAACCGCAACCGCCGTAACCGCAATCGTGATCGCTTTGAGCGTGGCGGTGAACCCCAGCGTGACTCCGATACGAACTACACCGGCGAGTTGATCGAGATTGAAGGAATCTTGGACCTACGCGATGACGGCTACGGCTTCTTGCGCGTCAAGGGTTACTCGCCCAGTCCTAACGACTGCTACGTCTCCATCGCCACCGTTCGCCGACTCGGTCTGCGTAAGGGCGACGTCTTGAAAGGCGCCTACCGTCCGGCCGCGTCGAACGAGAAGTACCCCGCGCTGCAGCGCATTGACACCGTGCACGGCTACGACCCCGAAGTAGCCCGCCTGCGTCCTCGCTTCGAGGACCTCACGCCACTCTTCCCCGATGAGAAGCTGCACCTCGAGACCCTCGATGGTTCCAAAACGGACCTGACTCCTCGCATCGTCGACTTGATTTCACCGATCGGTAAGGGTCAGCGCGGACTCATCGTCTCGCCACCTAAGGCCGGTAAGACGACCGTGATGAAGCAGATCGCCCAGTCGATCGAGAAGAACAACCCTGAGGTTCACCTCATGGTCTTGCTCGTTGATGAGCGTCCGGAAGAAGTGACCGACATGCGTCGCAGCGTGAACGGCGAAGTCATCGCCTCCACCTTTGACCGTCCGGCCGATGAGCACACGCACATCGCCGAACTCTGCATCGAGCGCGCGAAGCGTCTGGTGGAGATGAAGAAGGACGTCGTCATCATCCTCGACGGCATCACTCGTCTGGCTCGTGCCTACAACCTGGCTTCGCCCGCCACGGGACGCATCATGTCCGGTGGTGTGGACTCCGGTGCGCTCTACCCGCCAAAGAAGTTCTTCGGTGCGGCTCGCAACATCGAAGAGGGCGGCTCACTCACTATTTTGGCGACCGCCCTCGTAGAGACCGGTTCCAAGATGGACGAAGTCATCTTCGAAGAGTTCAAGGGCACCGGCAACATGGAGCTCAAGCTCGACCGCCGTTTGGCTGAGCGCCGTCTCTATCCCGCCATCGACGTCAACTCTTCGTCGACCCGTCACGAAGAGCTCCTGTTCGAGCGCAACGAGTTGGCCCAGATCTGGAAGTTGCGCCGTGTTCTGGTTGGTCTGTCGGCCGAAGGTCGCGAAGCGGCCGGTCTCGAACTGCTGATTGACAAGCTCAAGACGACCAAGTCCAACGCCGAATTCCTCGCCGAAATCGGCAAGGGCCCTAATCCCACCACCTGATAAAACTGTCGGTTTTGGCCCTCGGGCCAATATCCGGTAGGATTATCCGTCGCACCAAGGAGTTATCGAATCATGAAGCCCGACATCCACCCGAACTACGTAGAAGCCACAGTTACCTGCTCATGCGGTAACACCTTCTCGACCCATTCGACGAAGGCTTCGATTGTTATCGAACTCTGCAACGAGTGCCACCCCTTCTTCACCGGTAAGCAGAAGCTTGTCGACACCGGTGGTCGCGTGGAGCGCTTCCAGCGTCGTTACGCCTCACAGGGCAAGGCCCGCGCCCCCAAGGCGTAGTCCTTCCCTGATTCGAATCTCGACGTGCGTTCGGTAGACGACACCCTCTCGGCGCTCGCTTCAGAACTTGTTGAAGTCGAAGCTCACCTGTCGGAGTCCGACGTTGCCAGTGACCTCACCCGTCTACGTGATCTTTCACGTCGCCATAAAGAACTGTCGGAAATCGTTAACGCCTGGAATGCCGTCAAGGCGGTCCAGGAAGATATCGCTACCGCCAAGGAGATGTTCAACGACTCCTCGGGCGATGACCGGGAACTCTGGCGTGATGAGATCAACGCCAGCGAAGCCAAACTTCCCGAACTCGAAGCGGTGCTCGAAGAACTCCTCTTGCCTCGCGACCCCAACGACGGCCGCAACGTCATCGTGGAAATTCGTGGTGCCGAAGGTGGCGATGAGGCCAATCTCTTCGCCGGTGACTTGGCGGAAATGTATCGCCGTTACTCACAATTACGAAACTGGAAGCTCGAAGTTGTTGAGCAGCGCGAAAGCGACCAGGGTGGTTTCGACGAAGTGACCTTCTTGATTAAGGGCGAAGACGCGTGGCGTCGACTCGAGATGGAGGCCGGAGTTCACCGCGTCCAGCGCGTGCCGGCCACCGAAGCCAAGGGTCGCGTCCACACCTCCTCGGCGACCGTTTCGATTCTGCCCGAAGCCGAAGAAGTCGACGTCGAAATCAACATGAGCGACCTCAAGGTGGACGTCTACCGCTCCAGTGGCCCTGGCGGCCAGAGCGTTAACACCACCGACTCGGCCGTTCGCATCACGCACATTCCGACCGGCATCATGGTGGCCATGCAGGACGAGAAGAGCCAGATCCAAAACCGGGCCAAGGCCATGATTGTTCTTCGCTCACGTCTCTTAAAGGCGGCCCAAGACGCTCAGGCCACCGAACTCGGTGACCTCAAGCGCACCCAACTTGGTGGTGGTGGCCGCAGTGAGAAGATTCGTACTTACAACTTCAAAGAGAATCGCGTGACCGATCACCGCATCAACTTGACGCTGTACTCGCTCGACGCCGTTCTCGGTGGTGAGCTCGATACCGTTGTCGATGCCCTCCTCGCCGATAAGCGGGCCCGTCAGCTGGCCGAGAGTGACGGACGCTAGATCTCGATTTATCGACGACCTCGTAGCTCGAGGTCTCGAGCGTCGCGAAGCCACGTGGCTCGTTGACGAGTTCGCCCCCGGCGGTGACGCCGACGCCGAGCAGGCCGTTCTTTCGGCCGGACGTCGTCGATTGGCCGGTGAACCACTGCAGTACATCATTGGCCACTGGCCCTTCCGCGAACTCGACCTCGACGTCGACCCCCGGGTGCTGATACCCCGTCCCGAAACCGAAGAATTGGTGGGTCACGCCCTTGAGGTGCTCGCGATTCGCGGGGCCGCGTCACCACTGATCTTGGACCTCGGTTGTGGATCGGGGGCGATTGGCCTGGCACTGCTCCAAGAGCTCGCGACCCGTGGGATCGCGGCATCGCTGATTGCCGTTGATGCGTCGTCGGACGCGTTGGCGGTTGCGAAGCGCAACGCCCTCAAGCACGGACTGCTGCGCGTCACCTTCATCGAGTCCAACTGGTTTTCGTCCCTTGATGAAAGCTTTCTCCACGCCTTTGATCTCATCGTGACTAATCCGCCGTACATTGCCGAAGCGGAGATGGCCGAACTAGACGACGTGCTGACCTACGAACCACGCTCCGCACTCGTGGCCGGCGATGTCGGAGGACCGGGCCTCAGTGATCTCCAGACAATCCTTCATGAAGCGCCTCGGTGGCTTTCGTCATCAGGGGCCCTCGTGGCCGAACACGGCTTTACCCAGGGTGACGCTCTGCTCGCGATGGCCCGTGGTGCCGGTTTCCACTCCGTGCGGGACCTCACCGATATGGCCGGTCATCCCCGTATCTTGGTGGCCGAGGACGTGGCGTAATGGAAATCTTGACCCCACTTCAGATCGACGAGGTCGCGGCCCTGCTCAACGCCGGCCACGTCGTTGTTATCCCCACCGACACCGTCTACGGTGTGGCGGCCAAGTTTGAAATTGCTTCGGCCGTGCAACAACTCTTCGCGATTAAGCAACGTCCATCTACCGTCCCGCTTCCCGTCTTTGTCAATGACAGCGACGGTGTTTTTCAGGTCGGCGGCCGCGAGACGGCCTCCGCATCAACGTTGGCGCACGCATTTTGGCCCGGTCCGCTCACGCTGATTGTGCCGGCTCTCGCCAGTTCGGCGGAACGAATCGGTTCTCGTGACGCCACCATTGGTTTCCGCCGTCCCAATGATGAATTGGTGGAGTATCTCGTGTCGCGTTGTGGTCCCCTCGCTGTCACTAGTGCCAATGAGCACGGAGCACCGCCGTGCACCTCGGTGGCCGAAGTGCAAGAGGCCTTCGAAGGAAATGAGTTGGTAGCGGCCGTGCTTGACGGTGGGGAACGCAACGGCACCGTTTCGACGGTGGTGATCTGTGACGATCACGGCTATCGCATCGTCCGTGAGGGTGCTCTTTCCGGCGACCAACTGGCCGCCGCCTTCCGCGGTTAGAAGAAGAACTCGCCGTTTCGAACGTGACCCGCCAGACCAATGGTCTCGGTCAGTTCAAAAGTCTCCATCGTGGCCGGGTCGCTGGTTTTAGCCCAAACGCGGGCCCCGTCACTGTGACGCGCAGCCACGACGGCGTGTGTCGCACTGCCGTCACGACCGTGAACCACGGTGTAGGACTCGACTGTCACCGCACCGTCTTCTTGGCGACGGGGGCACTGGGGTAGCGCGTCAACGATGTCTTGAACCGAGGCGTGCTGGAACGCAGTCTCGGGGGGCGTCGTGGAGTAGGTACCCCACGCGTGCTTGGTCGAGAACCAACCCAGTCCGGTGACCAGTCCGCGATCACCGGGGTGCTCGCGTAGTCGGTCCACCATGGCCGCAATGGAGTGGGTGACGTAGTTGTTGCCAGGTCCACCACCGAAGGTGAGGCCACCGGTCAACGTCGGGATGCGCGTGGTGCTGAATGCATCGATACCGATGACGTCGCAGGCCGTCTGCACCACGGTGGGGAAGCAGGAGTAGAGGTCGAGGTGGGCCAACGCATCGCTCGTCACTCCAAAGGTTTGGAGCTGCGACCAGATGGCCCGCATGGCGGGGGAGTCGTCTAGCTGGGGACGGTCGGAAACGAACCAGTGGTCCGTGGCGTCGGCACCGGTTTGCGGAAAGACCATGCGCTCGCGCGGGACGCCTAAAGCGACGGCTGTTTCGTAGCTGGCGATGATGTAGGCCGCGCCCATGTCGACGGGCAGGTTGGCGACCAGCAACTTGGTGTAGGGAAACGAGACCATGCGGTTCGACGGCGTTGGTGTGGCGATGGTGGCGGCATCGGGGCTGTTGGTAATCCAGGCGTAGGGATTGGTGGCGGCCACCGAAGCAAAGTTGGCCCAGAGGTGTCCGAGTCGTTCGCGCTGCTGGGTGATCGACCAACCGAGGCGGGCTCGACGTGCATTCTCAAACAGCGGATAGACCTCGACGGGCTGAGTGAGACCGTTGCCGTACTCCTCGGCCGTAAAGGGAATCCGGTCTTCTTCGACGAGGGCCGGCGAGACCACTTCGGGACCCTGGGTTACCCAGTTCGGCTTATGTCCTTCACGACGGGCGAGTGAGGACGCGTGCATCGCTTCCGAACCGACGACGGCGATGAGGTTGGCGTCGCCCCGCAAGATTCGCAGCGACGACTCGTGGACCAACTTTTGGGGGATGTTGCCGCCGGTTGGGGTCAGGCGAGTGGTGACGTGGGTCGCCCCGAGACGCTCGGCCACGAGAAGCGCCGGGTCGGCCGTCTTCCACGTGAACGATCCAATGGCGACGATCTCCTCCAAGGCAGCCAATAGTCCACCCGTGGCGTGAGCGTCATCGACGGCGCGTTCTAGAGCACTCACCATCAAGTCGAGTGGCTCGGGTCGTTCGGCGTAGGTCGCAGTCGGGCTGGGTCGATCGGTGATTTGGCCGACGCCAATGATGACGGGGGTGCGGGGAGAGATAGTCACGGACGTAGTTTTACCGAAGCGGACTCGGTGCGCCTGTGGTGACGGGTAGCGTGGTGGCAATGCGAATTGCCGTCGGTTCAGACCACGCCGGATTTGACCTCAAAGTCACCGTTCTTGACGCCCTGCGTGAGCGCGGGCACGAGGTCCTCGACCTCGGGGCCCACGACGCCACGACTTCGGTCGACTACCCCGACTTTGGGGCCGCCGTGGGCCGGGCGGCCACGGACGGCACGGCCGATCTCGGCGTAGCCATCTGTGGTTCCGGCATCGGAATCTCTATTGCCGCCAACAAGATTCCCGGCGTACGGGCCGCACTGGTGCACGACGCGACCTCGGCCCGTTTGGCCCGCGAACACAATCACGCCAATGTGCTCTGTCTCGGCGCACGACTCCTCGGGGCCCAGGTCGTTCTCGACGCTCTCGACGCCTGGCTCGGGGCGACGCCCGGTGACGGCCGACACCTCGGACGCATCGACAAACTCTCCGCTCTCGACTAACACTCTCAAAACAGAAAGAAAGAACACCGTGGCTCACTCACCATTCGACGCTTGGATTACCGGAGACGACGAAGTTACGTCCCTGCTCGCTCAAGAGTGGACGCGTCAGATCTCCTCCGTGCAGCTGATTGCCAGTGAGAACTTCACCTCACCCTCAGTGATGGCCGCCACCGGTTCCATCATGACGAACAAGTACGCCGAGGGTTACCCCGGTCGTCGCTACTACGGCGGCAACCAAATCGTCGACGAGATGGAGGACCTCGCCCGCCGTCGCTTGACCTCACTCTTCGGTGCCGAACACGCGAACGTTCAGCCCCACAGCGGAGCCAACGCCAACGTCGCGGTCTACCAAGCACTCCTCAACCCCGGCGACACCATTCTCGCGATGCGCCTCGACCAGGGTGGCCACCTCACCCACGGTTCACCGGCCTCGATCACGTCCAAGATTTGGCGCTTCGTTTCCTACGGCGTGACGCCTCGTTCCGATGACCCCAACCAGCCCGGTGAAATCATTGACTTTGACAACGTGCGCGACTTGGCATTGAAGGAGCGCCCGAAGTTGATTGTCGCCGGAGCAACGGCCTACTCTCGCCAAATTGACCCCGTGATCTTCCGAGAGATTGCCGACGAAGTCGGCGCTCTGTTGATGTTTGACTCGGCCCACCCGGCCGGTCTCATCGCCGGTGGCTCGCACCCCAACCCCACTCCCTACGCCGACGCCGTGACCTTCACGACCCACAAGACGTTGCGTGGTCCCCGTGGTGGTGCGATTCTTTGTCGCGAAGAGCATGCCAAGAAGATCGACAGTGCCGTCTTTCCGGGACAGCAGGGTGGTCCACTGGAGCACGCCATTGCGGCCAAGGCCGTGGCCTTCCGCGAAGCCAGTCAGGCCAGCTTCCACACCTACACCGAACAGGTTGTGGCTAACGCCCGCGCCTTCGCGGCGGCCCTGGCTACCGAAGGTTTCCGCATCGTCTCGGGTGGCACCGACAACCACCAAGTCATCTTGGACTTGCGTGACTTTGACGCCGAGCTCAACGGCAAGGTGGCCCAGGAAGTTCTCGACCGCGCCGGCATCACGACTAATCGCAATCAGATTCCTGACGACCCCCGTTCACCTTTCATCACCTCCGGTCTGCGCCTCGGTACGCCCGCGCAGACGACGGCCGGTATGAAGGAGGGCGAGTTCGCTCAGATCGCCTCACTGCTGGCTCGCGCTCTGCGCCAACGTGAAGACGAAGCGGCCATCACGCAGATTCGTACCGAGATCGGCGAACTCTGTGCGGGCTTTAATCCCTACGCCAACTTTGTGAGTTAGGTATTCGTGGGCAGCCTCGTCATCTACATCACCGTCGCACTCGTGGCGGGATTAGTGACGGCGGCGGCGAACCTCCCGGCGCGGGTCATCTCCATGCGCATTGGTTACACGGCCCAACCCGATGAGCGCAAGGTCCACCAGAAGGTAACGCCATACGGCGGGGGAGCGGCCATGTTCGTGGGTCTCTGCGTGGCGCTCGCGATGGCGCCACTCATTCCTTCGTTGCGCAACATCCTCTCGTCGTCCAACGAAGTAGTGGGCATCTTGATGGCCGCGGCCCTCGTCTTTGTCGTTGGCGTGGTCGATGACTTTCGCGACATGTCGGCTCCAGCCAAGGTGGCCGGTCAAGTCTTGGCCGCGACGATTCTCTACTTCGCCGGGGCCACGATGTTCCAACTCAAGCTGCCCTTCGCGGGCTTTGTCGTGTTGGGCCCGTCAATGCTGCCGCTCATCACGGCGGCCTGGGTCTTCGCGTTGAGTAACGCCATCAACTTGATTGACGGTCTCGACGGTTTAGCTGGTGGCATCGTTGCGATCGCCTCGGGCACTCTCTGTATCTACGGGCTCAAGTTGATCGACCTCGGTCTCTTACCGTCGACCAACGTGGGGCCGCTAATTGCGGCCGTGACCTGCGGAATCTGCCTGGGCTTCCTCCCGGATAACTTCCATCCGGCCCGCATATTTATGGGTGACGCCGGAGCTCTGATGCTGGGACTCTTAATGAGTGCCTCCACCATGGTGATTGGGGGCCGAACTCCTCCGGCCTCGGGCGTGACCTTCTTCTTCTTTGCCCCGCTGCTCATCCCAGTTTTCATTCTGGGGGTCCCGCTGATGGACTCGGTTATGGCCTTTATCCGCCGTACCGCCTCTGGTCAGGGTTTTTCCACGGCCGACAAGAATCACATCCACCACCGCCTGATGCGCCTCGGCCACGGCCACCGCCGAACGGTCGTTATTTTGTGGCTCTGGACGGCTCTCCTCTGCTCCTTTGTCCTCTTTCCCCTCTTTGCCCCTCGGGTGAACTTCCTGATTCCCTTCGGCGTCGCCCTCTTGATGGTGGCCCTCTACACCTGGTTTCACCCAGGACTACGTGGCCCGGTCGATACGACCCCGGTCAACACTGAGCCCGAACCGGCCCGCCGCCGGCCGTGAGCGAGTCCTCGGACCCCACTGGGGAGGAAGTATCTCCACTCACGCCTGAAGAAATGTCGGTTCTGGCCCAATTTGCGACCCTGGGAACGACGCTGGCCGGCACGGTGAGCGTCGGGATTCTTGCCGGGCTGGGATTTGACCATTTCTTCCACACGTCCCCGATTGGGCTCTTTGTCGGGTTGGGCCTCGGTATCTGCGGGGCCGTCGCCACCATGGTTAGACTGATGCGCCGTTGGATGTAACAAAAACAGCCATGACAGACGAAACCTCCCCAAACCCCCTTTCCAAGCTGATGCGTCGAACGACGATCTCAGCGGTGGCTATTTCTGCCGTGGGCTTCGTGGTGGCGCTCCTGCTCGGTTCAATCCTCGGCGCCCTCGGCGTACTCCTCGGTTTCGGCGTCGCCCTCTTGAATTTCCGCCTTCTCGACCGTGAAGTCTCCCGCGTCAACATCGACCCCGAGGCCGGCGAAAAGGCCACCAAGGCCGCCCGTAATCAGCTCGGACGCTCGGCCGGGGCCAGATTGGGTATCGTGACCGTCGTGGTCATCGCAACCTTTATGCTTTCCAAAGAATTAGCGCTCGGTACCGCCATCGGTGTCGCGCTTTCTCAGGTTTCATTCGCGGTAAACGCGTACGGAGCCGTGGCTAGTGAACGAGGACTTAAACTATGAGCGTGCTTGGTGCAATCGAGGTCGGACATCACCCGTTCGCGCACGTCTTCGGACAGACGATCGACATCGACATCGTCGCCTCCACGCTTCTTGCCGCAGCCATTGTTCTCGGTCTTTTCTTCGCCGCGGCCAATAAGGCCAAGAAGAACGACGGTGTTCCTGGCAAGCTGCAGCTCTCGTTTGAAATTCTGATCGAACAGATTGGCGAACTGGCCGAGTCGGCCATTGGCAAGAAGCACTACAAGCGCTTCATGCCCCTCAGCCTCACCCTCTTCTTATTTATTCTGGTCTGTAACTGGCTCGGGGCTCTGCCCGCCATCATGGTGAATATCCACGATGCCGAGTACGAACTGCTGCCTCCTCCAACCAGTGACGTGAACCTGCCCCTCGCCATGGCCATGGTCGTCATCGTCTGGGTGAACTTCGAATCAATCCGCGCTCGCGGTATTGGTGGCTACGCCGCCCACTTCTTCCAGCCCTTCAAGGCCCTAGCTCCAATCAACCTGATTGAAGAAATCATCAAGCCTGTCACCATGACCTTCCGACTCTTCGGCAACATGTTCTCCGGTCTGTTGATGATCATGGTTATGACCACGCTGCTCCCGATCTACGCCCTGCCCTTCGGCGAACTGATCTGGAAGCCCTTCGATATGGGCATCGGTGTTATTCAGGCCTTTATTTTCATGCTGCTAACTATCCTCTACTTCGGAATGGCGATGAGCCATCACGACGACGAGCACGCAGATGAAGTCCACGAACTACAAAGCTCTCACTAAACCTCACTAAGGAGAATAGAAATGCCAAATGATCCAAATGCAATGGCAAGC
>WLKR01000031.1 GCA_009701115.1 Actinomycetota bacterium
ACCAACTGACCCTGACGGTGCCCGTCTTCAGCTGCACGATTTCGGACATTCCAGCCGGCGACTCCTACACCGTGGCCGTGGTCGCGACCAATGAAATCGGCGACTCCGATGCCGGCGTCACGGTCTCACGCGTGAACGCGCAAGCACAATCGATCACCTTTCCCACCATTAGCAACGTGATCTTTGGTGCCACCCCGCCGCGCTTGGCCCCCACGGCCTCGTCGGGCCTGCCGGTAACGATGAGCGCTAGCGGTGGGTGCACGATGGTTAATGGTCAGTTGTTGATGGCCCAGGCCGGAACGTGCACGCTGACCGCGACGCAGGTCGGCTCACTCTCGTTCGAAGCAGCCACTCCAGTTGTCCGCACATTCACCATCATCCCGGCTTCGGCTCTCATCAAGGTGCGGCCCGTCACCGTTGTGGTCGATGGTGCTGGTCACCCCGTCGACGTTTCCGTCACGCCGGCCATACTCGCGACGACCATTTCGTACTGCCCCGTGGCCACGCCAAATCGTTGTTCGACCATTGCTCCCTCGGCCGTTGGAACGTACATCACGACAATCAAGTCGGCATCAGCGAACTACAGCGTGGCGCCCGTGGTCACCACGGTTGACGTGCTGCCGTCCACCACGAGTTTGCCGCCCGAAGCCGGCGGTCCAAAATTTGGTACTAACCGCAACGTGGTAATGACGCTCCAGCCGCCGAGCGATCCCACCGCCGACTCAATGGTCCAGACCACCGGTAGTGGCTTCACCGCCGGCGCCTCGGTGGCTATTGCGGTGACTGGTCAAGAGTCACTCGGCACATTTACGATTCCAACGGCGGGTAATGCCGGCACGTTAACGAGTGCGTTGGCCCCCTCGTCGGGAGCCACCACGGTGCAGTCGGCCACGCTCATGAACGCCGCGTCGCCGTCGGATCTCTCGGTGGGTAGTTCTGTTGCCTATCCCTTCGGGAATTTCCCCGGGGCTGGTGACTACATCGTGATCACGATGTCATCGTCGGGCTTTGTGCCGGGATCCACGGTCTCAACATTGCTCCACTCCACGCCCATCGTGATCACCACGTCCACCGCTGACGCCAATGGTGTGGTCACGATTCAGGCGCCAATTCCCGCGTCTTACGCCGGACAGTCCCACAAGATCGTGATCAACGGAACGTATCTCGCCTCGATGACCAAGGCCAGTGGCGACGGCACGGTGTCGGCGAGTACGGCCGTACCGGCCGACCTCCTGGCCCGTCTCGAACCAACGTCACAGTTAGTGGTGACCGCGGTTGATGGGACTGACCCCAGCATTTTCGCGAAGTCCTATATCGATATCGCCGCCGGCGCACCAGTAACCACCACCACCTTGGCCGGCAGTGCGAATGCAGTTCTCCAGGCGCCGCCACTCGTTCCAACGGACCACCCAGCTGAGACGATGAAGCAGGTGACGAACCTGGTGGCCGTGGCCGCGACAGTCGCCGCCACGGCGTCAGTCGCGGCGAGCGTCGCCGGTTCCGTCGGTTCTATTCGCGTCCCGACCGGAGGTGCTCCGGCCGGTGGTATTCGACCAACTGGTGGTCCATCGGCCTCCGCCAGCCCTTCGAGCTCTTCTAGTTCCTCAAGCTCCTCAAGCTCCGCTGGTTCATCAGGTTCGTCGGAATCGTCCGGCCCCATGTCAACGCAGCAAATCGGTGCGGCCTTTGACGAGATCGAACTCCACGATGAGAAGCTGGGTGACCGTTCGCGACTCTGGCGAACACCAGGCCGCCACATTGTCGACCGGGTGAGTGCACAGACGCCAATCAAAGTAGCCACCGTCAGTCCGATGTTGGCATCGGCCATGTCAGACGGCTCGTATCTGCGCGCCATGTTTGGTTCACTCTCGGCGGTGCTCCCCGTCATCGGTGTGCTCTTTGGAATCTTCAACGTGATTGAGAGTCACGGTTACCCCGTCCCGGGCAACTACGTAACGTTCGCGATACTCATGGTGCTCGGTGCCCTCGACGGATGGAGTGGTCTCGCTGCCACCGCCACGATTTTGATCGGCGCGATCGCCACCGGTCACATCTTCTCGCTCAGCATGGCCGTCTCCTTCTCGCTGACCGCCGCACTGCTCTTTGGAACGGCCATCATCGTGAAGGGCGTACGACCGTTAATCCGCGACTCCTTTGCGAGTTTTCAAGATCGATGGAAGCGGGCCGGTGACATGGTGGTCGGTCCACTCTTCGGCGGCTTCCTAGCGACCCAGCTAATCGGTGCATCGGCCTCGGCCGCCGGTTTGGATCTGCCGATTACCAAGCACGCCCTCTTCATCGGTGTCGCGGTTGGCCTCGCGTTGTTTGCTCGTTACGCCATTTCGACGGTGGCCATTATTCACTTCCCCCGCCGTCTCTCTGCAGTGTCGCCGGCCCACGTGCCCAACCAAGTCACCTGGGCCTCTGTTTCGTCGCAGATTCTCCGTCAGGTCTTCACCGCACTTTTGCTGCACGCATTCTTGGGCTGGAGCTGGGTGCTCCTCGTTCTTATTGGACTTCAGATGGCTCAGGGTTTTGTGGCGCCGAAGATCTCTGGACAACTTCCTAAGGTCCTCTATCGCCTCGTGCCCCGCGGCGTGGCCAACATTTTGGTCATGGCCACTATCGGTACGGTGGGCGGTCGCCTGATGGGCCAGATCACGACCGATGGTTTCTGGCAGGTCGCCGGTCTCTTGCTCTTGCTCGGTGTGGTCGGACTCCTCTACGCCATGGTTTCGGCCCTCGAAGGTGAAGACTTCCCCGTCACGTGGACGACGAGAGTGGCCGGTGTGGTCGTAGTCCTAATCACGGCCTTGCAGTTGACGGGACGGTTGATCTAATGACCAATCTCGTGCGGCGACTTGTCACGGTCTCGGTTCTCTCCGCACTCGTGCTCTCGGCGGCAGCCCCGGCCAACGCCAGTTTGAAACACGGGAAGCGTTTCGTACCGGCGAGAGTGCATCACGCCAAGCTGCCGGTGCATCACGCCCTCGGTGCCTCGGTGGCCCCAGGTACCCCTACGAACTTTGTCGCCGCCGCTGGTGACCAGCAGGCCATGTTCTCGTGGTCGCCAGCGAGTGGTGCAACTCGTTACGTAGTGATGCTGCAGCCCAACAACGCCAGTTGCGTCACACTGATTACCACCTGTGCCGTGCGAGGGCTCGTCAACGGAACGTCCTACTCGGCCACGGTCGTAGCGGTCAACAGCGCGGTCCGTTCCGCCGCGTCGGCTGCTCGAACGGTGACTCCCGTGGCATCACCGCCGAACGCCCCCCGTGCGGTGAGTGCCATTGCCTTTGGTCTCCACGCCCGCGTGACGTGGCTGCCCGTCACGGGTCTTTCAAGTCCCGTGACGAGTTACACCGCGACCTCTACGCCCGGCGCCCTGACGTGCACCTCAGCCACCCCGACGTGTGTCATTTCCGAGCTCGAAGCGGGAACCTCATATACCTTCACGGTGACGGCGACCAACGCGATCGGCACGTCACCCGACTCGTCTCCTTCGACCTCAATCACCATTCTCGATCGACCCGACTCTCCGACCAACATCACCCTCGCTCCCTCACCAGACTCCATCGGGGTGAGCTGGGACGCACCGGCCGCCACTGGCGGTAGTGCGATTGACAGCTACAAGGCCACGGCCTATCTCGCGAGCAGCGGCGCTCCCGTCGCGCACTGTCGCATTTCTGGGGCCACCGCCTGTGAAATTGTCGGCCTCTCAACCGCAACGTCGTACGTCGTGCGGGTCTTGGCGCACAACACCGTGGGTTACTCCATCGCTTCGAGTACGGCCGGTCCCGTTCTCACTGGCTACAACCCACCGGGTCAACCCCTCAGCGTCAACGTCCTCGGTGCTCCCGCAAGTTTGAGCATTAGCTGGCTCGCCCCGAGTAGTGATGGTGGCGGTGAAATCACTGGCTACACCGTCACGGCCGACGATGGCGATGGCGGCCTCTTCACCTGCACAACCACCAGCGAACTGACTTGCACGATTTCGGACCTGACCGATGGGGTCACGTACGCAGTGACCGTCGTCGCAACCAACGGCATGGGTGATTCCGTTGTCTCGGAATCCATCTCGGGCACGCCGGGCTCGGTGCCCGATGCCCCCACGGATCTCGTCATCACGCCCGGCAATGGTGGAGCGACCGTGACGTGGACGGCCCCGATCTTTGTTGGTGGCTCCGGGGTAACGAACTACACCGTTACGGCCGACGATGGCAATGGTGGCCTCTTCACGTGCTCCACGGCAACTACCTCTTGCGTCGTAATTGGTTTGACCAACGGCACCAACTACATCTTCACCGTGGTGGCCACCAACTTGACGGGCGACTCGAATGCATCAACCTCGGCGGCGGGTACTCCTAAGACCAACCCCGGTGCTCCAACCAATGTTTCCGCCACCGCCGGTGATGGCACCTTGAGCGTTGGCTTCACCGCACCGCTGTCGAACGGCGGCGCGTCGATTACTGGCTACACCGTGACGGCCGACGATGGCGACGGGGGTCTCTTCACCTGCCAGACGTCGAAATTGACTTGCACGATTACCGATCTCACCAACGGTGTTATGTACATCATCACGGTGGTTGCAACCACTGTGGCTGGCGACTCCGGCAATTCAACGGCCCTGGCGGCGACGCCGTACACGACGCCATCGGCCCCCCTGTCGCCCTCCGCGACGGCGGGCGACGGAACGCTGGACGTGAGTTGGAGCGTGCCGGCGACTAATGGTGGGGACTCGATTTTCCGCTACACCGCGACGGCCGACGATGGTGACGGGGGCCTCTTCACCTGCGTCACGAACGCCACCAGTTGCATCATTACGGGACTCACCAACGACGTCACCTACACCGTCACCGTGGTGGCTACGAACAACGCCGGTGACTCCCAGAACTCTGCATCAATCACGGCGGCGCCGACGCCACCGGTCTTCGCCCCCGACGCTCCGACCAACGTGACCGCGACCATCGGCAACGCCACGCTCGACGTCGAGTGGGACTGGCCCTTGAGTGACGGTGGTTCGGCCGTGACGAGTTTCCTCGTGACCGCGACAGATAGCAACTCCAACAGCTACACGTGTCTCGCCGGCCCGGGCCTCACACCGATGTGGAACGCCTGCACCCTTTCGGGCATTACGAATGGTGTTGAGTACACCATCACCGTGGTGGCCACCAATAAGTCGGGTGACTCCCTGGCCTCAACGGCCATTACCGCCACGCCTTGCACGACACCCGATCCCCCGCAGCAAATCACGGCGACGTCCGGTGTTGGCTACGTCACGATTTCGTGGATTGCCCCAGTCGGTGATGGTGGTTCACCAATCTTGGCGTACACCGCCTACGCCTTCGACCCGGATGGCAACTCTGCTGGGATGTGCTCGGTTTCCAGCGAAGAGTTCTTCTGCACCATTACCGGTCTGACGAACTTCACTTCGTACAGCTTCACCGTCACTGCGGCCAACGTGGCCGGCGAGTCGGCGAGTGCAGTCCTGCCGTCGCTGCGTAATCCGCAGAGCATCATCGAGTGGGGTCCCGGCTGGCTGGCCTACGACAACTGGGACGGCTTCATCAGTTCGGACCCCTGGACGCAGAGCCAGTTCTCCAGTGCCAACAATGGAGTAACCCAAGGTTGGGACTGCTACGTGAAGTTCATGGTGGCCGGACCGAACGGCGGCGTGTACACCCAGAACGACTGTGGCGACATGTACTTCATCGACAGCTTCGGCAACTACACCTACATCGGCTGGAACACCCAGGGAAGTGGCTACCAGTTTGCGATTGGTCCTGACGGTCAGCTGGTCTTCGCCACCGACAGCAACTCACTCCACGTCTACGACTACAACACGTCCCGGTGGTACGAGAAGTACATCATCGGTTCCGACTGCATTAACGGCGTGACGATTGATCGCAACGGAACCATCTGGATCTCGGACATCTGTCGTGATGACATTGCCGAAGTCACGGCCAATATCTTTGACGGTCTCGACGGGAATTGGTACGGAACTGCATGGAAGTCGCTGGATATCTGCAACCCCTACTGGCTCTCCACCGACAGCACGGGCACGATTTATATCGGTAACTACTGGTGCGGCGACAGTTACAGCACCTACAGCACGTCGAATGGTTTGACCTACGTATCGACGCCGGGCTACTACCCACTCTTCGTCGGTGGCGTGGCGGGTCAGGCCGCACCTATTGACTTTGATAACTGGCCGCACCGACTGTTCTCCAGTGGCGTCTCGGCCATGCCCCGGAGCAACGAGCCGGCGGTGCCTCAAAATGGTTCCGTCTACACCGTTGGTGGAACGTGGATTCGGGCCAACTGGAGTGAGCCGCGGTACCAGGGCTTGAGTGGCGGCGTTACGTCGTATCGACTCACGGCCACCGGACCAGAGGGTGATGTCCATAGCTGTGTGACTAACCAGCACGGCATTACCAACCAGGACTACTGGATGTACGCGTGCGTCGTGGGTGGCCTGACCCCCGGCGAGACCTACAGCGTCACGGTCCTCGCTACCAATAGTGCGGGGGATGGACCGGCGGAAGATCTCGGAACGGCCACCACGTATGACCCCATCGTGACCGTGCCAGAACTCACGGGTACGGCGCAGAACTACCAGAGCACGACCGTGGCTGATCTCTCCGTGGACGGTTCGAACATCACCGTCAACAACCTGCCACCGAATTACATGGTGACGGTTTGGGCCACGAACGCGTCGCTCGCAGTTTCTCAGTGGCGCCAGACGAACCCCATCCTGCAGGCCACCTACTGGGGTGGCGGTAAGACTTCGGTCATGTCGTTTACGGGCGACACCTACGGAATTAATTTCGACCTGTCGCACCTGACCATTACGCCCAATGTAGCCAACCAACCAGTAACGATCTACGCCATCGCTACGCCGAACAACATCATCTACAACCCCGTGAACGGGCACTACTACGCCTCCACAATGTGGGCGAACCACAACAGCGACTTCGCCGGCAACCTCAGCTACGCCTCCCAGCAGAACTTCCTCGGCATGCAGGGGTACATGGCCACCCCGTTGACCGCATCCGAGCTCACCTTCTTGAATGGGTTCGTTTCGAACGACACGTATTACGGTGGTTCCGACGACCCGGCCTTCGTCCTCAATCCGACCACCGGACAGCCGTTGTATCAGTACCTGTACGCCAACAACGATTCCAGTACGGCCTCGACGAGTGACTACCAGAGCGATCCCAACGCCTCCTTCCAGCGTTGGTACTGGGTCTCGGGTCCCCACGCCGGTGAGCAGTTCGCCAATGGCGGACAGTTGCTCTACGCCGGTGGCGGTAATGCCGGCACGGGGACGGGCGTCAATGGCTACCAGTCACTCTTCTGCTCCTATGAGCCAAATGATGCCTTTCTAACCGAGACGGTCATGATGGTCTCAAGGGGATGCCAGAACGACATCACGCCCAACCTGTGGGGGTCCACGATGGTGGAGTTCGGCGGCATGCCGGGCGACGTGGTGACGGGTACGGCCGAAGTCACTAGTTCGGCCACGTTCGCCACGTTTGAGCCCGTGCTGCACGCGCCAACCGCGGTCTCCGTTTCCGGCAACGAAATCTCCGGCTTCGTCCTCACGTGGACGGCCCCCGACAACGTCGCCACCGTGTACTTGAACCAGTATCAAATTGTGGTGTACCAGGTTGCCGCAAACGGCACTGAGACGCAGACCTGGTCGAACTGGGCGGCCCCGTACGCCACGGAGTTCACTATCGGCGGCATGACCTTCCCGAATTCCTACCGCATCGCAATTATTCCCTACAGCGATTACGGTGCCGGCCTCGTCGGTTCAACTACCTACACCCCACCGAATGTTCGTCCGGTCGCGACCTTAAATTCCATCAGCGTCACGGGTAACTCGGTCGCGATGAATTACACCTTGAGTTCCGTGTACGGCGTGTGGTGGAACAACATGCTCTTCTACGACGCCAATCAAAACTTCTTGGGCTACTGCGGTAGCTATGGCACCGGAACGTATGACTGCTCCCTGCGAAGTCTGCCGATCTTTGAAACCATCAGTTACGACTATCAAGTATTTGACCCCTACTCTGGATGGGACTCGGCACTGAGCGGCACCTTCGTAACGGGTGACGTGGACCGTCCCAACGACGCGACGGACGTGACCTTCACCCCCAGCTACTGGGGTGGCACTGTGAGCTGGACGCCGCCTGAGACGAACAACGCCCGTTACTGGCGCGTCGAAGCCTGGACCACGGACGGCACCGGTGAGCCCTATCTCGCTACGGCGCAGGAAAATTGGGATCCCGACGCCACCTCGATGACGATGTACGCCATGAACTCTGATCACCAGTACAAGTTCATCCTCTACGCCATTGACAGCTCGAGCGTCTACTCCAAGGGACTGAAGTTCACCGGAACATCGAAGGACCCGTACCCCTTCATCACCAACGCGAATCTGACGGTGAGTGGTAATTCGGTTTCCGCGACCTGGACTGCGTCAGCCAACCAAGGCACTCTGGGCTGGACCCAGATGACGATTTATACGGTCAATGGCACCTTCGTCGAACAGTGTTCCGACTGGACCGGCGAGGGATCGAATGGTTGCTGGAACGGCGGACTCAGTCTTTCAACGGACTACTACGCCCTCATTCAAGGTTACGGATGGTCGACGGGCGCCGGCGGTGGCGTCCGGATTGACTTCACTACTGCGGCCGCCTACGCCACGAGCAACTACCACGACGTTGCTCAAACCCCTGACTACATGTACGACCTGGCGTCGGCTACCGACGGAACCGTTTGGTACCGATCGACGACTGGTGTACATCACGTGGTGAACGGTGTCGACAGCTCGATTGACGTCAGCTCGTACTTGCCCACCGACGTTTACGTCAACCGCATCACCGGCCTACCGAACGGTGGCGTCGCCTTCTCGACCTCGGGTTACGGGTCCAACCGCTGGTTAGATACGGGCATTCTCTACATCGACGCCCAGGGCGTCATCTCTTACCTCGGCTCCGGAGCGACTAACTGTGCGGGCATGATTGTGCCGTACGGAGATCACTCGGTAGTGGTTTCTAGCTGGTACGGACTTACCGTGATCGACCTCAATGATGGCAGTTACAACCCGCTGCCCGGTCTCGGTATCAACGAACAGATGTACGTCCAACTCCTGCCATCCAACGATGGACAGATCTACTTCCTCGAGTCACAAAACGCCTCACTGCTCCATCGCTACGACGGTGAAGTGAACGGCGTCGCTATCTTCACTGACTACGCAGTGAGTGGTTTCATGGACCAGGGCGCCGTGATTGTCAATGGGGTGATGTTCAACTACTCCCATCCCGTGTGGAGCGACTACACCCTGACCGCCACCGATCTGGCTACCGGTGTTGTCACGAACTACGTGAACTACTGGAACGCATTGGGCGCCCCTCGCCTGTTGGCGATTACCTCCACTGGAGACATCGTGGGTGCTGTCGACACCACCTACTGGCAGCTCACGGTTCAGGCCCTGGGCTAACGCCCAACAGACGGTCCCCTTAGGGGCAACCCATGTCGGCTTCAGCGGCACAACTAGGGCAGAGCCACACGAC
>WLKR01000032.1 GCA_009701115.1 Actinomycetota bacterium
AGTGAGCTGCGTCTCGTCATGACGCGCGCACGCGTGGCGACTACGCCACCTCGACTTGACCCAGAGTTGACCATCGACCGTATGTTCGAACTTCCCGCGGGACGTTCGTTCTCAATACGCGGGACTGCTTCCATCCAACCTGCAGCCTCCGATGCCACACTAAATCGCTTGCTCAGGATCGGCGTGGTTGGTGAAGGTCAAATTGTTAGCTCAACCAGTTCTTCACGGCTTGTTGGCTCATTAACAAATGGACCTTGGGCCGCATTTGACGGTAACGACGCTACGAGCTGGATGCCTGGCTTCCAAACGGGCCCCAACACATGGGTCGAAGCGACAACGAAGACTCCAACCACCATTTCCCACACTGACATCACGTTTGTAAATGATGGACTACACATGGTTCCAACCAGACTGCTTCTGACTGCTGATGGCGGTTCTGGGGGCTCGTACAGCTTGGACACAAACATGAAGGTTGCTTCCGGAGTCGAAAGAGGAACCACACAAACATTGAGGGTCTCGTTCCCTCCGCTGACAGGTCGTAAATTCCGACTTAGTGTCGAAGGATTCATCGCCGTCACTGTCAAGGACCGGATTTCTGGAACTCTGAACCATCCGCCAATTGCGATTAGCGAGATGACACTCGGGCAACTTAAGCCCCTGGTGATTGCCACCCAATTCAAATCCAAGTGTCGAAGCGACCTAATTTCGATCGATGGCGTAGGTGTACCAGTTTCAGTATCGAGTTCAACGGCCGATGCGATGGCCCAGCGACAGATCGCCTTTTCAAGTTGTGGTGAAAAGCTGTCCCTATCGGCCGGCACTCACCATCTACGCAGCGCTTTTGGCGTAGGAACAGGTATCAATATTGACAATATTGCGCTGGCTTCGCCATCTACCCAAATTGCTCCTGCTGTAGCGCCAATCCTCAATCTCAAGAGCCATTGGACTAGCCGCTGGACCATAGAAGCGCAGGTTCCCAAGAGTTCCGCTGGTCAATTCGTGGCCGTCGGGCAGAGCTTCGGGCCGGGCTGGACCGCTCGACTAGACGGCCTTGACCTGGGAGCACCCCTACTCATTGATGGAGCCTCTATGGGTTGGCGTCTTCCTACCAAGATGAGTGGAGCCGAGAGACTCGTAGTCACCTGGACACCGCAAGGTACCGTTAATATCGCGCTGCTTGCCTCACTGCTGGGGCTCCTACTGTGCCTCGGCCTCTCCTTAGGACGGGCTCCTAAGAGTCAAATCTGGCTAAGCGACTCGCGACCCACGGTCCTGCGCAACCCCGGGATGAGGCGGCCGTTCATCACGCTCGGCGTAGCCATTGTCGTTGCGCTCTGTGTTTCTTGGTGGTATCTACCGTTCAGTGTTCTGGCGGTGCTCTACCTCTTTAGCAGTCCGTCATCATTCAAAAATGTCGTCCGTGTTATCGCCTTGTTCATCGTGGTTGCCGGAGGATGCACCATTGCAGCCAACCAGATGCATCTGGTGCGATCGATGGAGTGGCCCAACCACGTACCGCTAGCCAACGGGATGACTTGGATTGCGTTGGCACTGTGGTTGTTACTGATCGTCGCCACTGCACCAAAACTCGAAAGCGCAATAGTAAGCAACGAGGACCAAAATCCAAACGACACTGAACGGCGAAGAGGTCTCAATGTTCCGATCAGCGCTCAGTCTCTGAATACCGATGAGCGCGACCTCCTGCCGCTCGTAGTGGCCCCCGGCGGGGCCCTACGAACCTTGGCACTTCTCAGGGCCATCTTGGTGAAGCGACGAGACCCTGATCTCTATCGCCGAATAGTCCTAACTGACACAATGAATCAAGTTGTTGGCAAGAGCCCTCTCTACAACCGCAACGTGTTGGAAATTGCCGATTTCGACACATCGTATGCAGAAGGTTTCATGGAGCGAGGCGCGCGTGTCGTTCGAATGCGTCGGGAACCAACGCCGCCCAAGCGAGGTCGCGGACAGGTGGCCACCGTCACCTCGGAGTCGCTTGCGGCAGAAATGTCATACACACCGCTGCGAATACCTGCCACGGATAAAGCATTCGATCTCGTATTCGGTACGAACATCCTTAGCAGTGTTGAGGATCCCGACGCTCTTATCGACGAACTCGTGAGAGTGACTAGGCCCGGTGGCTCTATCTGTCTTCAAAATGCCACATGGTTCTCACCTTGGGGTGGACGAGAATCTTCTCCATGGCACCTACTTTCGGGCAACCTAGCGCGACGGCTCTACACCCATAAGCACGGGCACGCCCCACGCAACATTTATCTCGACAACTTTTTTAGATTGCGGATTAGCGAAGTCATGCAGTCGCTCCGCGAAGATCCTCGCTTGGTAGTTGTGAGCGCCCATCCTCGCTACTTACCAGAGAGTTTCGGCTGGTTGCTTAGAGTGCCCGTTCTGAATGAACTCTTAACGATGAGCCTCGTTGTCACAGTTGAGCGTACGGCTGACTAGCTCTACTTGCTCACCAGCTGGAAGAGTTGCATCGCGGCGCTGTCCCAAGTAAGTGACTCGGCGTAGTCCAGTGCACCTAGTCGGAGGTCGTTGAGTTTCTCCTCGTCAAGCAGGACACTAGCAATTGTTCCAGCGACATGCTCGGCTTCGACAAGAAGGCCGCTTTGGCCATTTTTCACAGCATCGCGATGACCGGCAATATCAACCGCAACAGATGGCGTGCCGCAAGCAGCGGCCTCGGTGAGCGACATACCCCATCCTTCACGCAGGGAAAGCGAAGAAACCAACCACGCCCGTTGATAGAGGGATAGCAGCTCACCATCGCTGATTCTCCCTGGAAGACTGATCCACTCCTGCGCTCCGTGACTGGTAATCAAATCTTCGAGTTCCGTACGCAGATAACCCTCGCCCACGATCACAAACTTGGAAGTGGGGACCATTTTGTGAACCTCTACGAACGATTCGATCAACTGGTCAAATTGTTTTACAGGTACGAGCCGACCTACCGCAACCACTAGCGGGGTTGACGAACGCTCGGTTCCCGGCACGAAGGTCGGAGAGATGCCCGGTGGGACAACCGCGACCCGATGAAGGTGCATTCGTTCCTCAATCTCCCGCTGAGAGGAATTGGAGAGGGTCGCAATAGTGGTTCGACGATAGAACGGTGGTGCCAATCGATGCTCGATAAGCCAGCCCAAACGACCCAGGAAACCGGGCAGAGTCATCTGCCACATCTCCCCATGAACATGATGAAGCAACACCAGGCGCCTGCCGCGGTGCCAAATAGGCGAAAGGAAGGGCATGCCATTCCAGATTTCCACTACGGCATCCGGACGGTGCGATCGCCGCCCGAATAATCCCCGCAAAATAACGCTTGGGAATACCTGGTATCTGCCACCTCTGCGACTGATTGTGTAGCCGTTGCGTTCAACGCGTGCAGCTCGTCCAGGCACGGCCGAAGTCCTGGACTCAATAATCACCCCGGCTGCAGCCCAACGCTTCAAGATTTCATCAGCGTGTAGCTCCGAGCCTCCCGCCTCGGGATCGTCTAAGTCTCGCCATGCAACAACATTGATGCGCGAGATACCGCTCGATTGAACCAAGCTGCGCAGAAGGCTCTGATCGTCAGGCATCAGATTTTTCGCTTGCGCCCAGGGGTCGCAAAGTCGCTAACAGGAGACCTAGGAATACCACCATTTGTAGCAAAAGATCCCGATGCACCGTTTCGGCTATGGCGCCACCGGCCTGAGCGAGATATATCGAACCAGCAACAGTGCTGATGGCCAACCAAAGTGTAGGCCAACGTCGACCGGAACCCAAGAGGTAGACAGAGAGAAGTGTGCTTCCTCCTAGGAAAACCATGGCCAGGATGAGACTGGTCATTGAGGCGTACTCCGTTGCGTAACGCGAACCGAATACCAGCGACAACAAGGCTTTTGGCGCCGCCTCAGACGCAATCAGGAGCAGTGCGACCGGTATCAGCAGCAACCCGCCTGCGATGGTGAGTTGGCGATAGGCGTCTCGTCCCCGTCGATCAGCGATAGCCGTTTCGGGGAGAAGGAAGTTTCCGAGAATTATCGCACCATAAACGATGGTCTTCGCTACCTGTGAAATGGCCGAATAGGCACCAGCGACATTTGCGCGATAGCGCCCGACGAGGAATACGTCAATGAACTGAAGCGTAGCGAGTAGCGCCAATGTCGCCAGGGCAATCATCAAATCGGTAGTAATGCCCGTGTGTTCAAGGGCTTCCTCATTACGCGACACACCTCTGACGCGCACCAACCGCCGGGCGTGCCAGCGAGCGATCCCAATGGCGACGAGTAGTCCAGTAACGATTCCGGTGACCCCAAAGGGGCTCCCCAGGACCATGAACACAGTGCGCATCGCACCCTCGAGCAGGAAGTTTGAAGCGAGTGCCATGTACCGCTGGCGCGACTGGAGAAGCGCTCGATCAACATTGAGAAGTGCCCACGAAATAGCTGCTAATGCGTTGACCCACACTGCCAGCCAAGACCGATGTCCCATCCACTGCGCCAACAAGAAGGATCCGGCGAGTGCGATAAGCGAAAAGATAACCGCCCAACGCACGAGTCGTTGATTCAGCCGCCGTTGCCAACGCGCCATGAGCGATTCGTCATCCCTAACGAGGTAGTAAGTCGCACGCCTCACAACCGCAACTGAAAGGGCTGAACCGGGTAGCGCGACGATGAAGAAAATACCTACCATCTGCGAATAGGCCCCGTACTCAGTGGGATTGAGCAGTCGAGCGATCAGCACGCTCACCCCAAGATTAAGAACATTCGCAACGAAGCCGGCAAACGCCACCACAATCGCACCGCTGAGCAGTGCATTAAGTCGTACCGCTATCCCCCGACGCGCCATTGGCGTTGTTAAGCCTGAGGAGTGCGGGCGGGCAGAATGGGGGCGTCACGGCCGGTACCACCCTTGCCCGTTTCGTGGTATTCCTCTTCAACGTTGACATTCCAAACGTCGTGGTTGCCGCCATAGATATTGTCGACCGTCAAAATAGCCGTGAACATCGAATGGTCTTGGTTGTTGTACTTGTGCATGCCATTACGTCCAATGAGATGTACGTTGCTGGCGTTCGCTTCCAAATACGTCGCGATTGTTTTGACGTTCGCTTGGTAGTGACTGTCGTAGTAGGGATACGCCTTTGGCATACGGAATACGTAGCCCATTTCAACATCGGCCGCCTTAGCTAAGCCGAGATACTCGAGCTCACGCTTCCCTTGTTCAATAAGATCCTCGTCGCGAGCGTTCCAGAGTTCATCGCCCTCAAAGACGAAGAATTCGAGACCAAGGCAGGTCCGACCCTCTTTAACCAAGTACGGCGACCAGGAACCAAAATTCTGAATGCGCCCAACCTTGACCTCTTGGGCATGGATGTAAATCCAATTGTCAGGAAAGGCCAAGGCTTCTGGGATAACTAGAGCCACCGTTAGGAAATCCCGGTAATGCAGGTCGTGTCCAGCCGTCAGGATTGGTTCTGGCAGCGCGGGCTTAAAGGCATCGACCAGTTGGGCCATTGGCATCGTTGAAATCACGTGCGATGCTGGCTGGAAACTGGTGGAGCCATCACGGTGCAAGATGTCAACTCCCGTTGACTTGCCGTCTTCAATTCTGATGCCAACAACTTTCGTCTTCAGGTGAACCTGACCACCTTTGGCGATGATTAACTCGGCGCACTTCTCCCACATCATCCCAGGACCGAATTTCGGGTATTGAAACTCTTCGATCAGTGACGTGATTGCAGTTTGACCCCTCTTGGGTAGCAGTGCGTTAAAGATGGCATTACTCAGCGACAGACTCTTAACCCGTTGGGCCGCCCAATCCGCAGGCATTTCCTTAACGGGGACGCCCCAGACTTTTTGGGTGTACGTCTCGAAGAAACGTCGGTACAGACGCCATCCGAACCGCGCCACGAGCCAACCTTCATAGTTGGTCTGATCTTTAGGTGGTCGCACCCTCGCCCAGATGTAGCTCAAGACACATAGAACTGCCTCGAATGGACCAAGGTTCTTTAACGCGTTACCGGCCTTAAGTGGGTAGTCGTAATACTTTCCGTCGTAGAAAATGCGGCTCATTCGGGGGCGAAGTAGGAAATCCTCATCAGGGAGGATTTCATGCCAGAGCTCTTCAACTTCCTTCACCTTGGTGAAGAAACGGTGCCCACCAATATCAAATCTCCAACCATCTCGCTCAACCGTTCGGCTGATACCGCCGACGACGCTGTCGCCTTCGTACACGATGACCGAGCCACCGCGCTTCACAATTTCGTACGCGGCGGTGAGGCCTGCGGGGCCACCGCCGATGACGACGATGGGATTGGAATCACTCATGGCTAAACACTAGCCAAGACAGGCCTACTCGCGAAAGGGCAAAAGCGTCACATTCATTGACTGATAAAAGCCCGTGAGGCGGGCCTGCAGCAACCTCTCGGGTGGCCGACCGGTCGCAGCGGCGATGTTACGCACTACCGCTTTGCAGGTCCCCTTAAGGGTGTAGCCCGATGACCAAACCACGTAAATATCGCGATTTCCAGCCGCCGCCAGCACGGTTGAGCCAGCTTTCGCCGGAGAAGTCGCCGCAAACGCGTCCTTGTAGTCATACCAATTGACGAATGTGGGATTCGAATAACGGGGATACGAGCTGTACTCGAGGTCACTTCGGGCGTAGCGAAGTACTGAGGGGCCAATCTGGTCAGGGCACAGAAACACGAAGGCCCCCGGCGTGGCCCCGGCCAGAACATCTGCTACTTGTCCGGCTTGAGACCGCTGGACATTGCGACCCCACTTATCAGTCCACAGCATTCCCCCAGAAAACAGGAGAAGCACCAAGAGGATTCGTATGGGCTTATCCAAGACCATTATCCCTCTCGCGGCTAGAAGCACCAAAGGAATAACGACCACGGATGCGTATCGAGGCGCGAAAGTCGTGCCACCAAAGTGACTCGCGAGCAGGCCTAGGAGCATGGTTCCAAAGGAGATAAACGCCAAGAACTTTGCTGCTTGCGGCACACAGAAGTCCAGTGCCATAATTTGACGTTCCGTCATCACGACTGCGAAAGTGCCGATCAGCAACAGGGCGATGAGAAGGTACATATTGACTTGGTGATGCATCGACGGAGTGTGGTGTTGTCGGCTCTGATTAACGATAAATGAATCAATCCAGTTGAAGAATTGGAACAGTGCAGGCGGTGGCGACCAGGGGGTACCGGTGTGTAGTCGTTGCTCGTTGAAAATCGGCAACCAAGGCAGCCAGAGAGCTCCACCTCCCAGGATGGCGAGAAGCTTCCACTTCGAAGAACGCCCGAACGTCCGGACGCGCCACATTTGGGTCACCACTACTACGAATAGCACGCTGACCAGGTATAACGACCAGTAATGGGTATAGAGGAGAAGTGCAATCAGGACCATTGCGATGAGGCCCCGCTTGAGCGCTCCGGTCTCCCAATCTCCGATCCAAACGAAGAGCAATAACGCTGATTCCAGCATCACCAGTGAATACATCCTCGCTTCTGTGCCGAAGTAGACAGCGTACGGCAGGACTGCCAATACTGCTGTGGCCACGAAGGCATAGCGTGAGCCCCAAAGTCGGCGAGCCAGGATGAACGCAGCGCCTAGTCCGAGAACCGAAAACACTCCCGAAAGTGATCGGACCGTGAAATCGGAGGCCCCGAACAGCGAAATCCAGTAATGAAGCAGAACGTAGTACAGCGGTGGGGCACCGTCATTGCGGAGATGGTCGACCAACTGACCGATAGGGGCGCTGGCGATATTGACGCCTAACGCCTCGTCCAACCACAGTTTAGAGGTGGTCGTAAACCTTAGGAATATCCCCATCGTTAGGTCCAGCGCAACGACAACGGCGATACCGCCTGGACTGAGGGTCGAAAGAACTTTCCAGAGACGCTTCATCAAGTCAGAATCCTACGCTCTGCCCATGAACGCAAGATGGCATTGAAATTGAGTATTCTCACTAAGTCTGAAAGAGGGGCAGTGCTTAAGTACTTCACAAAACGACTAGTCGCGCTGGTGTTGATTATCATCGCGATTTCGATCGGAAGCTTCTACATGATTCACCTGCTTCCTGGTGACCTGGCGACCATGATCTTGGGCACCGGAAACACGCCAGAGAACAAGAAGCGACTTTATGCCCAGCTGGGACTCGACAAGGGACTCGTACAGCAGTACTTGACATGGATGAGTCACGTACTGCAGGGTGACCTAGGCAAGTCCTACATCACCGGTGAATCAATTAACACTTCCATCGGTAAGGCTTTGCCGATTGACATTGAAGTGATTGTCATCTCTCAAATTCTGGCATTTGCTTGCGCTATTCCCCTCGCCATGAAGGCAGCCAAGAAGCCCAATGGCCTTTTTGACCGCATGAGTAACGGGGTTACCTTCGGACTACTCAGCGTGCCGTCATTCATCATCGTGGTCTACCTAGTGCTACTCATTGCGCTTAAGTTGCACGTGCCCGGTACGGGCCCTGCCAGCTTCACCCGTTTTCCGGAGTGGGGATGGATTCTTAGCGACACTCTGATGTTCTTCACCACTCTGAAGGACAATCTCATGAGCCTGTTGATTCCATCACTGACTCTGTCAATTGGCTCCTTCGTGGTCTATTTCCGCGTGTTGCGCTCAGACTTGATCGCAACCCTCCAAGAGGAATACATCACCATGGCGCGCTCAAAGGGTCTCTCGCGTCGACGCATCATGTGGCGCCACGCATTCCGACCTTCTTCAATCGCTTTGCTGGGTACGGCTGGCATCAACATCGGCGGGTTGATTGCTGGTGGCTTCGTAGTTC
>WLKR01000033.1 GCA_009701115.1 Actinomycetota bacterium
TGTTCGGTGATGACTACGTGGCCGATGTTCCCCGCACCTACGACCGCAAGGTGAAGAACGCCCAAGAGGCCCACGAGGCCATTCGTCCGGCCGGTGAGAGCTTCCGCTCGCTAGAAGAAGCGACTTCCCAGCTCTCCGGTGACGAGTACGCGGTCTACGACCTTATTTGGAAGCGCACTATTGCGTCCCAGATGGTCGACGCCAAGTTGACGAGCGATCGCGTTCGACTGCTCGCCACGCTGAGTGATCTCCCCGGGCGACCCGGAGCCACGGAAGTGGGTCTGAGCGCCAACGGTCTGCGCATCGAGTTCGCCGGTTTTCGCCGGGCCTACGTCGAAGGTAGTGACGACCCCGAGAGTGAGTTGGCCGACCAAGAGCGCCTCCTGCCGCCACTCACTGAAGGCTCCACGGCCACCGTCTCTCTGGCCGACGCCAAGGGCCACGACACCAAGCCACCGGATCGCTTCAGCGAAGCCACGCTGATCAAGAAGCTTGAAGACCTCGGAATTGGTCGCCCGTCGACGTATGCCTCGGTGATGAAGACCATCGACCGACGGGGTTACGTCTGGAAGAAGGGCAAAGCTCTAGTCCCGGCCTTCAAGGCCTTTGCCGTGGTCAATCTTCTCTCCACGTACTTCGCGGACCTCGTGGACTACCAGTTCACGGCCGCCATGGAAGATTCCTTGGACGCCATCGCCTCGGGTGATCGCGAACTCGAACCGTGGCTCAAGTCCTTCTACTTTGGTGACGCATCGGCGCCCACCGAGTTCGCGAAGCGTGGACTCCACGCCATGGTCACCGAGCAGTTGGACTTTGACTACGCGGCCATCAACTCGCTACCACTCGGAACGGCGCCCGACGGCGAGGCTGTCTCAGTCCGCTCCGGTCGCTACGGTCCCTACTTGGTTCACGGCGAGCGACGGGTTTCGATCCCCGAAGCCACCGAGCCCGACTCACTAACCGTGACTCGGGCCCTCGAACTGCTTGATGCCCCCAGCGGCGACCGCGAACTGGGCACCGACCCGGCCACCGGGTTAGCGGTGTACTTAAAGGCCGGTCGCTACGGCCCCTACGTGCAACTCGGCGAACTCGTCGACGGGACCAAGCCCAAGACGGCCTCACTCTTCTCCACGATGACACTCGAGACCATCACCTTTGAGGATGCCCAGAAGTTGCTCTCCCTGCCTCGCGAAATTGGGGCGCACCCCGAGAACCAGGAAATGATTTTCGCTACGAATGGTCGATACGGTCCCTACGTGATGTGGGGGAAGGACTCTCGCTCATTGGAGAGTGAAGACGAAATCTTCTCCGTCGATCTCGACAAGGCGCTGCACTTGCTGGCCCAGCCGAAGCTGCGCGGCCGACGTGCGGCCGCTGGTCCGCTCCGCGAACTGGGTCCTGATCCCATCACGGGTAAAGAGGTCGTGGTGAAGACCGGCAAGTTTGGTCCCTACGTCACCGACGGTGAAGTCAACGCCACACTGCGTATTGGTGACACGCCCGAAACGGTGACTATTGATCGGGCCTGTGAACTGTTGGCCGAGCGTCGCAACGCCGACCCCACCGCTCGACGGGCCCCGGCCAAAAAAGCTGCCAAGAAGGCCGTGAAGAAGGCCCCCGCGAAAAAGGCGGCGGCTAAGAAGGCGCCGGCCAACAAGGCGGGCGTGAAGAAGGCCACGGCCACGAAGAAGGCGACCGGCGGTACGGGTCGCGGGGCGAAGGGCCAAGGTGCCGATCAGTCGGCGACCAACGCCGATCTCATCAGTCGCCTCTCCGGCGAGTGAGCCCCACCACGCCACTCTTCGTTGCCTTTGAGGGCATCGACGGCTGTGGTAAGTCGACGCACGCCAAGCGGGTGGCCAAGGCCGTTGACGCTCGCTTTACGTTTGAACCGGGCGATACGCCGCTCGGGGTCGTATTGCGCCAGCGACTCCTAGACGCCAGTGAATCGATGAGCCCTCAGACTGAGGCCCTCTTGATGTTGGCCGACCGCTCCCATCACGTCAACACCGTTATTGCCCCAACGCTGGCCGCGGGTCAGTCGGTCGTCTCCGATCGCTTCTTCGGTTCGACCTTGGCCTATCAGGGCTACGGCCGAGAGCTGGACCTCGCCCCCCTGCGCGCAGCCACCGATGTGGCCATTGGCACCTGTCGTCCCGACCTCACCATCGTCATCGACATCCCGGTAGCGGTAGCCCACACCCGTCGCGCTCCCTCGCAGCATGATCGCTTTGAGTCGGCCACCGTTGACTTTCACGAGCGGGTTCGCCAAGGTTTCCTCACACTCGCCGAACAAGAGCCGAACTGGGTCGTCATCAATGGCAACCACACCTTGGACACCGTGACCGATCGTGTGGATGCGGCCCTCGCGGCCATTGGTTGGTTCGCGTGAGCGATGTCTTCTCGTCCCTCGTGGGGCAGGTCGGTGTCGTAAATGCCCTGCGCCGTTACGCCGAACAGCCCTCTCACGCCTATCTCTTCACCGGCCCACCCGGCGCCGGCAAGCTCGAAGCGGCCGTGGCCTTCGCCGCCGCCCTGGAGTGTCCCGACCATGGCTGCGGCACGTGCGACGAGTGCACCCGCGTGCTGCGAGGCTCCCACCCCGATGTCTCGATCGTGGCGCGGGCCGGCGTGCAGTGGAGTGTCGATGAGATTCGAGAGGCCGAGCGAGTCGCCCGTCGTCGACCGCTGCATCAGGGCCACCAGATACTGATCCTGCCCTCCATCGAACTCTCGACCAACGCGGCTCCGGCCCTGCTCAAGACGCTGGAGGAACCACCCCGTCGCACGATTTTCATTTTGTTGGCCGATGAACTGCCTGAACACCTCGTCACTATTGAGTCCCGGTGTGTCGAGGTGAATTTTCACTCACTCTCGACTGAAGACATCCTGTTGGTCCTCGAGCGCGAGGGTGTTCCTGCGGTCCAAGCGCGCACGAGCGCCGAGGCCTCGGCCGGGAATCTCGACCGAGCTCGCCTGCTCGCGAACGATCCCCAGCTCGCTGATCGTCTCGCCGCTTGGCGTCGCCTCCCCGAGATGCTGACGTCCAATTCACCGGCCTCACTGGCCACCTCGACACTGGCCGCACTGGAAGGGGCCGTCGAGCCCCTCAAGGCCCGTCACGCCGAAGAGCTCGATCAGTTCAAGACCGAAGCTGAAGGACCGGGACGCCGCCGAGTTGGGGGAGTCAAGGAAGTTGAACTTCGACACCAACGCGAGCAGCGTCGTTTCCGAACCGACGAACTTCGCTTTGGACTGGCCGCCCTGACCCGTACGTATCGCGAGCGCATGATCTCTTCCCTCGAAGGCGTGGCCGATGGCGACGCCCGGGGTCGCACCGATGCCCGCAGTGCCATTGCCTGCATTGAGGCGATTGCTTCGTCGTCCGATGCGCTCTCTCTCAACGCCAACGAATCGCTGCTTCTCACCAACCTGTTCACCCAGTTATCCCGCCTCTAGGAGTCCGAGACCGAGTGGGGTAAAGTAGAAGTCCTGCCTGGGTAGCTCAGTTGGTAGAGCAACGCATTCGTAATGCGTAGGTCAGGGGTTCGAATCCCCTCTCAGGCTCCAATAATGAGCCGATTGTCCTTAATGGATGAAGGGCCGGACTTCCACCCGACGATTGCAGGCCTTCGAGCCCTTGGTGGCCAGCACAATGGCCTCCTCGTCGCTACTGGCCTCAATGACCCAAAACCCGCTGACGTACTCCGTAGTGTTGTGGAGTGGCTCCTTGGAAACAATGCCCGCGCCACCGCGGTTGTCAATCAACGTGGCGTTGGCAAGTGGGGTAATGCCGCCGGCGAGGACCCAGTGACCGTTGGCTTCGAGTATGTCGTTAAAGGCGTCGATGGCCACACCCTCTTCGGGCGTCCCGGTGCCGGATGCATTGTCGATGACGGAAACGAGATAACGCACGGGGCCTCCCGGTTGGGCGTTGGTTGAACGTCGTGTCCACATTTTACGGCCGCACACGTCCTCTCGGTGGTTGTCGTAGTACTCCCGCACACTGTCACTATGAGTTCAGAACCTTTAGACATTGAAATCTTCACCGCCGAGAAAACGGCGGCCTTCGCGGCCATGAATTCGGCGCAACTCATTGGGATCGCGCTACGTGAAAGAAACAATCGTGGCTGGGGAACGGCTCGGGGCATTTACCTGCAACTCTTACGAGATGAAATGACCAAGCGGTCCATCTCGGTGGAGACAATTCGTGAGACGGGCGTCGTATTTCTCGACGAGGTGTAGTTAGAAGCGGCTGGCGTTTGCCGTGAAGTCGTCGCTGCGTTCACGCCAGTTTTGGTAGTGATCAAAGCTGGGTGCGCCCGGTGAGAACAGAACTACGCCGCCAGTCGCCTGGAGGGCCTGCGTCGCATAAGTGACGGCCGTCGTCATATCGGCCGCCATCATCGTGGTGATACCGGGAGCCCGACGGTTGATCTCATTACTGATTCGTTCCCCGGCCTCACCCATGGCAATGACGGTGAGCGTGGCATCACAGTCGGTGAGCCTGTCGGCCAGTGGTTGGTAGTCGACACCGCGGTCAAAGCCACCGACGATGAGAGCCACGTGACGACCCGGAAAGCTCCGCACGGCGGCCACGACCGGGAGGGGATTGGTGGCCAGGCCGTCATCAATGAAATCAGTAGTGAGTCCGTCGCGGAACGTGCGGTGAATCAAGGTGAGCCGGCCGGGCAGTGGTTTGAAACTCGAGGCCTCTCGCAGGGCGGCGGTCCGCACCTCTTCAATTGAACGGTGCAGGGCACTGGCCGTGGCGCGCAGGGCGAGGGC
This sequence comes from Actinomycetota bacterium, assembly GCA_009701115.1. The sequence continues at coordinate 4,789 of WLKR01000033.1, forward strand.
CACATTTTTTGCGTTGTGAGCACCAACGAGACCGAGCGTCGTCGCGAGGTCGGGGTCGTTCTCCGACACGGTGACGAGTTCGCCACCCATCTCGGTTCGGTGGAGAAGCAGGTCGGGGTCATCGGGCACCACGGTGAGGTGATGACCTTCGGCGCGCGTCAGTTGCAACTTGTCGTGGCGGTACTGCTCGAGTGAACCGTGCCAGTCGATGTGGTCTTCACCCAATGTGGTGAGTACCACGATGCCCGGAGCGTCAGTGATGTCCACGGCCTGAAAGCTCGACACCTCCAAGACGGTCCACGAGTCGGCCGCGTCCAGCGATAGAAAGGGCGGGAGGCCGATGTTGCCGGCGCTCCGGGCCTGGACCCCACACGCTTCGAGCATGAAGGTAATGAGTGAGGTGGTGGTCGACTTGCCCTTCGTGCCGGTGACGCCGATAACGAGATTGCGATCAGTTCCGGCGAGCCAGATACCGGTTGCGGAAGTAACGGGAACGCCTGATGCTTCGAGGGCGAGCACGTCGTCACGGCGACGAGGAATACCCGGGCTCTTAATGACAATGTCGCAGTTGCGGAGTGCCTCTAAGCCACCGTTGGCGGTTTGCAGAACGGTGGGGTCTGCTTGAACGGCGTCATCGACGGCGATCACTGTGGCGCCAATCTGCTCTAGGACTTGGCGAGTCGCGGCTCCCTCGACGCCGACGCCCCACACTCCAACGGTGTGACCAGCGAGGTCAGCGAAGCCACGTGGCCGGGACACGGCTGGCTCCTTGAGGTTCGAGTAGTTCGGCCAAGGTGCGCTCGTTGGCGGTGGCGCGGGCCAGGTGATGAAGGTGATCGCAGTCGGCGTAGGCCGGCATGGCGGCCACGGTCTCGAGGGCCACGGCACATTCGCCGGGGTCGCCCACGCACTCGAAGGGCTTCTTGTCCGAACCGAGCCCGACGAGCACGCGCAACTGTTCTTCTAGCGCGGGATTGGTCAAGGGGGGAGTCGGGCCGAAGATTGCGGACAGTTCGTCGCGCGAAAGAAACGGGGCGAGGACGAGGTTGATAAAGAGACACTTGTCACAGGTGGCACACCAAGTGACAAGCCGTTCGGCCTGTTCTTGGTGAAAGGCGCGGTTACAGCTGCGAAACACGTGATGCACGTCGCGGTAGGTGGCGAAACGGTCGGCGACCCACAGTTCGCTGCGGTCCCGCAGCAGGCTGGCCACCTTGAAGTGAGGTCCGATGTAGGAGGCCACCGCATCGGCGATGAGGTCTTCGGCGTTGGCCGACTTACTCCACTGGTGGTTGATGGCGAGGCCATCCCACATGGCGTTCGGTGCCGATGCCGAGTGTTCGTTACTCATCACCACCGCACCGCGATCCTCGGCGAGGGCGGCGATACAGGCCAACAGCGTCACCATGGCAGTGACGGGAACGTGACCGTTGAAGAAGTCGGGATTCTTCGCGGTGATCTGGGGGTCCAGTTGCCGCGTGGTCCGCTTGATGGGCAGCGCCATAACGGCCGCCGTGGCTTCCAGCGGCGCAAAGGTTCCGCTCGGGGGACTCATGACGAAGAGGGCCTGCGCAATGGCCGGGTTAAGCGAACGAACGCTCACGACCGAGTCGATGCCCCCACCGAATGGGGTCAGGGCCCGGAGATGATCTACTTCCACTTCGCGCGGTGTAGCGGGAACTCCTCCGAAGATGGCGACGTCGCCCAGCCAGAGCTGGTTGCGGAATGCAAACTCGCCAAGACCTTCACGGATTGCCGCAGTCAGGAAGGTCACGGCTTCAGGGGTAACGGGCGTGTCGCCGAGGTCTACGAGTTCCGGCGCTCCCGCTTTGAAGTAGGAGAGACCGGCCACGAGATACCAGAGCGTGGCAATCTCTCGAGGTCCTGGTTCGCGCAGGTCGCCATCGACTTCGAACGTCACGGTTTCAGTGAACAATCGGTCGTCGAGTTGGTAGTGGCCCGTGAGCGTGGAGGCGGTGACATCGAGTCCGACGTAGCGGAACTGTTTCGCACGATTAGGCATCGATACCCTCCACTCGCCGTGCCTTCAGCCTACGACTGCCACTTGGCCACGAGGGCAAAGCGTCCGCAGGGCCGCGCCGCACGATCGGAGAAGAATTGGGCGCCGCCATCGGTCACCTGGGTCGTAGTAATCACGTTTGCGTGGGCTATGCCGAGCCCCTCGAGAATCGCGTGAGCGGTGGTGCGAGTGTCGAGCAAAAATCGATCGCCAACGTCAGCTCGTGCGTGGGGGACAAAGTAGGGCGACGCGGCGATGACTTCGGGTCCCACCTGGTAGCGATTGCCCGAGATGGCTGGACCGATGGCGACGTGGAGTTGGCTCGTATCAGTGTCGAGCGCGCTGACGGCCGCTTCAATTACACCCGCGGCCAATCCGCGCCAGCCGGCGTGCACGACGGCGAGTTGGTGCCGTGTGGGGTCCACTAGCAACAGGGGCGTGCAGTCGGCCACCATCATGGCGACGGCCTCACCTACACGGTGGGTGATGATGGCGTCCCCTTCGGAGCTTTCATCGAGTGCGTCGATGTGCACCACCACGTCGCTGTGAATTTGCCGCACACGCTGAACAGATTCGCTCCCGATGGCGGTAGCGACTCGTCGATAGTTTTCGCGAACGTGGTCGGGGTCGTCGGGACCGTTCGATCCCAAATTTAAAGAGGCGAACTCTCCTGTACTGACCCCACCGTCACGGGTGGTGAAGAAAGCCTCGACGCCGAGTGCGTGGAACATGGGCAGCGTCGCTACCGGCAATGTGCCCCGTAGTTCAATTGGCAGCGTTACTTGCGGTGACACGCCGTACACGTTCCAATGAGTTCGATGGTGTGCCGCACTCCACGAAAGCCCGTGGCGGTGGCTACTTTCTCCACCCACCGTTCCACGTCGTCACCATCTAAACCTTGCGTCACGCCACATTGTTCGCAAACGATGTGATGGTGGTGACCTGTGCCGCAGTATCGGTATTTGGCCTCACCTTCGAGGTCGTGCACGACATCGACCAGCTGTTCGTCGACCATGCGACGAAGTTCTCGATATACCGTGGCGAGACCGAGACTCTCCCCGTTACGGACGGCCTGAGCGTGCAGTTGCTGGGCGCTAACAAAACCCGACACCGTGCCGAAGGCCGACAACACGGTCGGCCGAGTCTTACGCGCCATGCGCCTTGATGATCCACATCGCCGCGATACCGACCACCGAGGCGACCAAGGTCCATCGGGAGGGGTGATTGGCGTGCGCCTCAGGCAAGATGTGCGACGTCGCGATGTAGATGATCACACCGGTGAAGAGGGCCAAATAGAGGGCCACGCCGTTGGCGCTGATGAGGACGTAGGAGCCCAGGGCGGCACCGGCCGTCCGAGCGATGGCGTCGGCGATGAGCAGGAGTTTGGCCTTGGCCGTCCAACGACCACCCTTGATGAGAAATGCGACCGTGTTAAGGCCGTCGCTAAAGGCGTGAATTAAGAGGGCCAAGAAAACGGCGTCCCCGAGCGTGTGGCTGACCTGGAAGGCGGCACCGATACCGACGCCATCCAAAAAGACGTGGCCAATGAAGGCCATGGCACTCAATGTCCCCACGACGTGGCGATGGTCGTGTTCGCTGCCGTAGTCCGACTCGTGCGGCTCGTGGGTGGCGAAGGACTTCTCTACAAGGTGTAACAGGAAGAAGCCCAGGACGATTGCAATCGACACCGTCGGGACACCGAGCGTCATAGAGGTATTAGTGCTGAAGACCTCGGGGAGGAGGTCGAAGCCGACGAGGCCAAGTAGGAGGCCGGCTGAGAGCCCTAGAACGAGGTGGAGGCGGTCCTTGGTGCGCAGGGCAATGAATCCACCCAAA
>WLKR01000034.1 GCA_009701115.1 Actinomycetota bacterium
AAGCGATCACGATTGCGGTTACGGCGGTTGCGGTTGCTATTGCCGTTGCTGTTTGAGTTGCCGTTGGCATTTCGACCATTGCGGTCGAAGTCCCGGGGCTCACGTGGTTCGCGAGGTTCACGGGGCTCACGCTGTTCGCGGGGGCCTCGGTCATTACGGCCCTGAGGACCACCCTGGCGGCGCTCGCCCGATTCGGTCGGTGCTGACTCGCCAGCGGGGGCCGACTCGCCTTCGGATGACTCCCGAGGGGCCACGGTGGGAATCGATAGTGAAGATTCGAATTCCTCAGCCGACATCGCCACGGCGCGACGGATGCGAGGACGGGGGCTCTCTGCGGCGTCGGACTTGTCGGGGGCGGAGCCGCCGGCAATCAACTCGATGAGGTGATCCTTGGAAGCACGACCGGAAGTCTTGATCCCGGCCGCCTTAGCGATCTCGAGGAGCTCAGTCTTTTCCTTGCCCTCAAGTGCATTGCGATTTTGGTTGGGCTTGTCAGCCATTGGTTCCTTCCTCCAAGCGAATACACGAAGTAATTGGTATTCGCAGAGTTACTGCAGAAGATTGTCGTCATTGGAGAGTTCCCACACCAGGCGCTAAGCCGGTTGTGGACGACATCGCCATCGTAGCGTACGGGCGCTCTACCTCCACACCAGGTCCAGACGGGAGGTTTTAGCCCCTAGATGGGACCGCTACTTCGAGAGGTGGGTGAGCAGCGACTCCAGCGAGGCGTCGAGCACGATGGGGGCCGACGCCGAGTTAACGGCCGTGTCGGGATCCTTCAGACCATTACCCGTCAGGACGCAGACGACCTTGGAGTTGGCTGGGACACCGAACTTAATTAGTCCAGCAATGGTGGCGGCCGAAGCGGGCTCGCAAAAGACGCCTTCGGTCTTGGCCAACCAGGCCCAGGCACTCAAAATCTCTTCGTCGGTCACGGCGCGAATGGCGCCGTGGGACTCATCAACGGCCAAGAGGGCCGGGGCCCACGAGGCGGGGTTGCCGATTCGAATGGCGGTCGCAATGGTTTCGGGATCGTCGACGCGGTGTCCGAGCACGATGGGTGCCGAGCCCGCCGCCTGGAAGCCCCACATCTTGGGCAGCTTGGTGGCCTTGCCGGCCGTGTGATACTGCGTGAAGCCTCGCCAGTAGGCCGTGATGTTGCCGGCATTGCCGACGGGAATGGCGAGAATGTCCGGCGCTTCACCGAGGGCGTCAACGAGTTCGAAGGCACCGGTCTTTTGACCTTCGATGCGGTCGGGGTTGATCGAGTTCACGATGGTGATGGGAATGTGCTGAGTGAGTTCGCGGGCCAGTGACAGAGCGCGGTCGAAGTTGCCGCGGATCTGGACGACTTCGGCGCCGTACATGATGGCCTGAGCCAACTTGCCGAGCGCAATCTTGCCTTCGGGTACGAGCACGACGCAGGCCATATCGGCCTTGGCGGCGAAGGCGGCGGCGGCGGCCGACGTGTTACCGGTGGAGCCACAGATAACGGTCTTGGCGCCCGCAGCCTTGGCCTTGCTAATGGCCATGGTCATACCGCGGTCCTTAAAGGAGCCGGTGGGGTTAGCGCCCTCAATCTTCAAGAAGATTTCGGCGCCTAAGCGTTCGGAGAGGTAGTGAGCGGGGACGAGGGGCGTGTTGCCCTCCATCAAAGTGACCGGTGTGTCAACCCCACGGAGGTCTAACCAGTCTCCGAACTCATTCAGCAGACCCTTCCACTGGCTCATGACTAGTCCTCACCCAAGATTCGAATACACGAGCCGATTGCATCCACCGTCTCAACCTGCTGGAGATCTTCCAGGGTGGCGGCCATGTCAGACTCCATCGCGAGGTGTGTCACTAACGTCAGGCGAGCCTCGTCGCCGATGCCGCTCTGTTCCAGAAGGCGAATGGAAACCCCGTGATCACCAAAGACCTTGGTGACGGCCGCCAAGACGCCGGGACGATCGAGAACGTCCAAGGTCAGATAGAAGGAACTCTGCAGTTCAGACTGCGGGACCATCGTGAGATTCGTTTCCACATCAGGGGTGGCTGAACGGCGACCCAACATGCAGTTGCGTCCGCTCTCCAAAATGTCACCCAGTACGGCCGAGGCGGTTGGATCACCGCCGGCGCCTTGACCCATCATCATGAGTGGACCGGCCTTGGCCCCCTCGACAAAAACGGCGTTGAAGGCGCCGTTGATGGAGGCCAGGGGGTGAGATTCGGGCAGCATCGCGGGATGAACGCGCATCGAGATGCCGTACTCCCCGACGCGCTCGGCCACACCGACCAGCTTGATAACGAAGTGGTGGCGCTTGGCGAAGGCCACGTCATCGGCGGTGATCTTCGAAATACCCTCGCGGGCAATGGCGGCGCCTTCGAGCGAAGTGCCGAAACTGAGTGAAGAAAGAATGGTGACTTTGGCCGCGGCGTCAAAGCCTTCGACATCGGCCGTGGGGTCGGCCTCGGCGTATCCGAGTCGCTGGGCTTCGGCCAACACGTCGCCGTACTGGGCGCCATCACTGGTCATGGCCGAAAGAATGAAGTTGGTGGTGCCGTTCACGATCCCCATGACCCGTTGGATCTTTTCGCCCACTAACGATGTGCGCAGCGCACGCAGGATGGGAATACCACCACCGACGGCCGCTTCAAAAATCAAGTCAACGTTCTTGGCCCGGGCAATCGCTTCGAGCTCCGTGCCCTTGGCGGCAATCAACGCCTTGTTGGCGGTGACGACACTCTTGCCTGATTCGAGGGCGGCGCGGACGTAGCGGTAGGCGTCGTCGACGCCACCGGCTAGTTCAACGAGCAGGTCGACATCATCCCGGGTCGCAACACTGAGGGCGTCAGAAGTAAGGAGTTCGCTGGGTACTCCGGGGTGCGGCTTATTGGTGTCACGCACGGCCACCGCGACCAAGCGCAAGGGTGCCCCCACGGCCTCAATGAGGGCGGGGAAACGGGATTCGTCGAGCAGCATGGCCACCAACGCGGAGCCCACGTTGCCTGCACCAATGACGCCAACGCGCACTACTACCCGTTCCATAGGTAAAGGCTAATTGATGGAGGGCCCCTCAAAATCTCGAAGACGGCAATTAGACCTCGAGGCGCACCAAATCATCGAGAGATTCACGGCGTAAGACCAGGCGTGCGGTGCCGTTCGAGACAAAGACGACCGGCGGGCGGGGAACGCGGTTGTAGTTCGAGGCCATTGAGTAGCCGTATGCCCCGGTGACGGGGGTGACAATCAGATCCCCGGACTCAATCGACTCCGGCAGGGCGGCCGCGTCAATGAGAAAGTCACCTGTTTCACAGTGTTTACCGACAATTCGAAAGATCCCGTCACGCTCGGCGAGAGGTTTGTTCACCATCACGGCCTCGTAACCCGAGCCGTAGAGCACGGGACGGGGGTTGTCACTCATGCCACCGTCCACCGCCAGATAGTTGCGGCCGGCCGCGACTTTGCGTGTCCCGACGGTATAGATAGTCATTCCGGCGCGGGCCACAATCGAACGGCCTGGTTCCGTTGTGAGTAAATCGATATCCATGCCGGTCTCACGAACGGCATCGCGAACGGCCTTGGCCCACTCGATAATCGTGATGGTGGGCTCGCCGGCCACGTAGGCCACACCTAATCCCCCGCCGACGCACAGCTCCCGCACACCGTTGGCCGCGACGAGCGGGGCCAAGACGCGCACCGCTTCACCAAAGGCGGCGAAGTCGTAGATTTGCGAACCGATGTGCGTGTGCAGACCCACGAAGTTCACGCCTCGAATCGCACGGAGGGCATCGATGGCTCGCTGCGCGTCACCGCTCGCCAGAGAGAACCCAAACTTGGTGTCCTCCTGACCGGTCTTCACGAACTCGTGCGTGTGCGCCTCAATACCGGGTGTGACGCGGATCATGCAGGCCACGTCACCATCGGCCGGCACCATTGAGGCCAAACGCTCGATCTCATCAAAACTGTCCACGACAATGCGTCGCACCCCGGCTTCAATCGCCCGGGCCAACTCCGCCTCGGACTTGTTGTTGCCGTGGAGAATGATGCGTGACGCCGGCACACCAGCGCGCATCACAATGTCCAGCTCTCCGGCCGTCGCTACATCGATACAGAGGCCTTCTTCGTGCGCCAGTTTGGCCATGGCGCCACAGAGAAAGGACTTCGAGGCAAAGGCCGTACCGTCGTCGAAATTCTTGGCAGCTTCACGAGCACGATCGCGAAGGGCCGTCTCGTCGTAGACAAAAACAGGGGTGCCGTAGGTTTCAGCAATCGACCGCAGGGAGACCCCGCCCACGACAATGTCGTCGTCGAGCAGTTGGGTTCCCTCGGGAAAGAGGTCGAGATGAATGGATTCGGCCATGGGTCGAGCCTAGGAGAGTTGTACTTTCAAATGATGACCAATCGCCAACTACGCTGATGTATCCCTAGCGGGTGTAGCTCAGGGGATAGAGCACTGGTTTCCGGAACCAGGTGTCGGGGGTTCGAATCCCTCCACCCGCACCATTGGGCCGAGGTGCCCCGCCGCCTCAATGCCGAAACTGATGGTCGATAGGCGAAGTGCCAATTGGCAACTCAGTCGACTTGATTAGCAAGGTCCAACGGCTCGACCGGCCTCGCGCATCAAGTTATGAAGGCTCTCTAACTCCAAGACGTCGCCACGCATTGCTTGTTCGGCACCGACACGGTGATCCGAAAGCGCCCGTGGATCCGATAAGACATCCAACGTTGCAATCAGGGAGTCGTAATCGTCAACGCCCAGTAACACTGCAACGCGACGACCTTCATCAGTGATCTCGAATCGCTCGTGCGCTGAATTCGCTGTATTAACCAGCGCAGAAAACCGTGCTCGGGCTTCTGTAATAGACAAAGTGCTCACAAAGAGAATTATTACCGCGATTTCAGAAACATGCTGCGTCCCTGTGTGCTTCACTCCCCAGAATTGCAAAACGCCCGGGCACCGAAGTGCCCGGGCGTTTTTAAATGCAGTACTTACTGCTGAGCCTCTACTGCAGCCTGGCTCGCACGCTCGTGGCGCGCGCCGACTGGGAAGAGCAGGTAGTAAATAACGAAAGCCAATACGAAGCCGACGGCAAAGCCGATGTCACCGATGTGTGGGTGCGTCTTGACGTATGCGCCGGTGTACCAAACCTGGTTAGAGAAGTAGTACATCGAAACCGAAACACTGACAACGAAGGCCAGTGGTCCGGCGAAGTTCTCACGGCTCACGAAGAGCAAGTGCTTCACGGAACGACCGCGGCGGATCAACTTGTCGGCGGCAATAACGCCAAGCCATGGCCCAATCCAGTACGACATCAAGAGGAGGAAGTTCTCCAAGTTAGTCGCAGTGTTGGGCATTGCCCAGTGCGCCAAGGCGAAGCCACCGATACCAAAAACGATGGCGGTGATGGCACGGAGGTGGTGTGACTTGAGCTTGATACCCATGGCCAAGAACGACATTGAACCCGAGTAGACGTTCAAGACGTTAGCGCAAATGGAACCCATAACGATGCCCAGCAACACGAGCTTGCCCAACCAGCCTGGCAGGAAGTTCGTGAAGTCACCGACGGGGTTGCTGTTGGGACCGTAGGAGTGCATTCCGGCGTTCACTGCGGCGATACCGACGATTTCAAGAATCGTAGGAGCTACAAGAAGACCGAGAGCGGCGTACCGACCTGCAGCCTTGGTGTCGGTGTTCGACGGCATGTAACGGCTGTAGTCCGAGGAAAAGGGGTTCCAACCAGCCGAGTAACCGTAAACGGCACCGACGTAGAGGAAGAACGCTCCCGGTTTGCCCCAGGTTTCAGGAGCTGCAACGGAAGGCTGGGTGAAGACGATGATCGCCGCAATACCAAACACAACGATGAGGTACGGCATGAGGTACTTTTCGACCTTCTGCACCAAGTTGTGTCCGACGAAGGCAATAGCCACCTGAACGATTGCAACAATCAAGAGGCAGTCCAACTTGCTCCAGCCAGTCAACGTCGCGAGCGCTAATGCACCCGATACGGAGTTCACTGCGAACCAACCGATTCCAGCCGCACCGGCGTTGGCGATGGAAGGCAAAATATTGCCGACCTTACCGAAGGCCGAACGGCTAATCACCATCTGCGGCACGCCGTACTTCGGACCATCTTGGGTTAAGAAGTATGAACCCAGGGCGCCCAGAGCGTTACCGAGGATCGCACCCAGGACCGCTTGCATGAAGCTGAGGCCGAAGAACATTCCAAGGGCACCCACGTAAATCGTGGCGAACTCCAGGTTTGGACTGGTCCATACAGCGAACAGGTTCCACGGCTTGCCGTGGCGGTCCGCTTCAGGAATTGCTTCTACTCCGCCAGGCTCAACGACAAGAAGCTTCTCGCCGTATTCACCTTCGCGAATTTCAATATCAGACATATGTTTCCCCCGCAGGTTTCGTTGATAAGTCGCAGTTCGCACGTTGCAAACTAGGCACGAAACTAGCCACCTGGCGGCAAATTCTTGGGGATTGTCACGCCGAATTCACGGTAAATTCGGGATTAAATTGAATTAATCGAAGAAATATCTACTTTACGGCGACCATGCGGACGGTGTCGGTGGTCGACAGTCCACCGTCATCCGAGCCGGCCATCACGACGACGTAGTCACCGGACTTCACGATGCCGTCAGCCCGTAGGTGCTCGATGCCTTGGTGGACCAGGTCGTCGATATCCGTTGATGAGGAAACGAGCACGTCATTCACTCCCCAACTCGACTTCAGCTGTCGGGCCGTGAAGTGACTCGGGGTAATGGCCAAGATCGGCATTGGGGGACGAAAACGAGAGATGGCTCGCGCCGTCATTCCGGAGCGCGTGCAGGCAATGATCGCGGCGGCCTCTTCTTCCATCGCGGCACGCCACGCGGCCCCGGTCATCGCGGCCGTAATGCGAATCGCTTCGCTTCGGGTGCCCGACACTTCTTGAACACCGAGTGACGATCCCCACTTCTGATAGTCAAAGCCCGCTTCGGCCCGCAGGATGATGCGGTCCATTGTTGTGACAACGGCGACGGGATCATTTCCAATGGCCGTCTCGGCGCTCAGCATCACGGCACTGGCCCCGTCGAGCACGGCGTTGGCGACGTCGGTCACTTCGGCCCGCGTCGGTACCTGGGCGTGGGTCATGGACTCGAGCATCTGGGTGGCCACAACGACGGGACGGGCAAAACGGATGCCCTCCTTGACGATGCGCTTCTGGAGGTGAGGCACGTCTTCAATGGGCATGCGCACACCGAGGTCACCTCGGGCGACCATTAAGGCGTCGGACTCTTCAACGATTTCAATCAAGGCGTCGACGGCTTCGGCCGTTTCGATCTTGGACATGATCATCACGTCGTCACGCTGCAACGCCTCGCGGACCGCGGCCACGTCGGCCCGTGATCGGACGAAGGAGACAGCGAGGATTTCAAACTTTTCGGAACGAAGGGCCTCAATGCGCTCGCGGTCATCGGCCGTGGGGAGTTGGTCGTGCATCAACGAACTCGGCAGGGAGAGTCCGGGCTTGCCCATTACGGCACCACCCGAAATAACGACGGCCGTGGCCACTGTGCCGGCCTGGGTGACTTCCAGCGAGGTTCCACCGTCACCAATGTGGACGTAGTCGCCGACCGACAGCTTGTTAATCACGTCGTCGCGCTCAACCACGATGCGGCTAGCCGTTGAGGTATCGCCGAAACCTTCTTCGAGGATCAACGAACTACCGAGTGCCAACGTGACCGGCGACGTGCCGAATGAACCGGCACGAATCTTCGGCCCGGGGATGTCCACCATGATGGCCAAATCGGGGGCCAATGCGCGGACCCGACGGAGGCGATCGATACAGGAAAGAAGATCGCCGTGGGCGAAACTCAAGCGCAGGACATCGACGCCGGCCGCTACGAGGGCCTGGATGACCTCGTCAGACTCTGATGCGGGGCCAACGGTGGCGACAATCTTGGTGCGGCGCACGGGATTCCTTCCATTCTTTTCTCCAGCCTACGAGAAAGTCGGAACGATTCCTTACCGAGTCGCTGTTACCGGCACCACGACATCACTCCCTCCAACGGTGACGACCTGGAGGGCCACGCCATAACTTTCGGCCAACTCCGCACTGCGCAGCACGTCGTGTGGAGTTCCGTCGGCCCGCACCTGGCCGTCAGCGAGGAGCACTAACCGGTCGGCGAACTGTGCGGCGAGCGTGAGATCGTGCAGCGTGGCAATGACCGTGAGACCACACTCCTCGACTTCGCGGCGGAGTACTTCGAGTAGATCAACCTGGTGGCGAATGTCCAGACCGGTAATTGGTTCATCGAGCACCACGACCATGGTGTGTTGGGCCAGGGCTCGAGCTAAAACCATGCGTTGGCGCTCGCCACCGGAGAGCGTCGCCACGTCGCGGTCGGCAAAACGTTCAATATCGAGCCGGTTCAGCACTTCATTAACGATTTCGTGATCGCGCGTCGACGGACCGCGGAGGAGGGAGCGGTAGGCCGTGCGACCGAAGCCCACGTAGTCACGAACCTTCATGCCGGCCGGCACGATGGGGTGCTGCGGCACGAAAGCAACGGTCTGGGCACGCAGCCGTTCATTGGCCGTGTGAATGGACGTCCCCGATACTTCGAC
>WLKR01000035.1 GCA_009701115.1 Actinomycetota bacterium
ACCGTGTCTCTTTGGCGAGACGGCGAGCCCGAAGGGTGATGTGGTTCTTTACGGAAACTCCCATGTTGACAATTGGATTGCGCCTCTATCTAGCGCAATGAAGGCTAAGGGATACCGCCTCAACGTCTTTGCCTTCGCGGGATGTCCCGCAACATCAATCGATTATTCCAAGGGCCCCTTCGCACTTCGAAGTGGAAACGTGAATGACTGTCTCGCGTGGAACGCCAGCCTGCCAGCAAAAATCAGTGCAATTCAACCCAAAGCGATTTTCTACACCGGGGGACCAGAATTCTCCTCGCTACTGGGGGCCCAAGATCAAGCCTTCGCGACGGGGGTGAAAGGTCTCATGACACAAATGGGCTCAGCTCCAAAATTTATTCTCGGTACCACTCCGTCGCTCAACGCCGCCGCACCAGCGTGTCTCGCGCAGCACAAGTCAGATGCCACGTTCTGCCAAATGAAGTATCGGGCAACGTCGTTCTACCCCAAGCTCATGCAGCGTGACCAGGTGGTGGCTGGTACCACCAAGGCGACCTTGATACCGACCAATGCCATGTACTGCCAGCCCAACGCCCAAGATCGCCTTCAGTGGATTTGCCCCGCGATAGTTGGCGGCATCGTCGTCTACACCGATACCAATCACACGACGCAGGAGTACTCCAAGAGGCTCGCCACGGTGCTCGCGAACGCCTTGGCACCCCTCGTTAAGTAGTGCTTTCACAACTGCACTAGCGTGTAGCCATGGCATTTGACCTCATTATCGTTGGCGGCGGACGCATGGGCGGAGCGCTCGCCAAGGGCCTCATCGCGGCGGGCTGGTGCACACCAGACCGTCTCGCGATCATTGAATCCGCGGTGCAAACGCGCAATGAACTCACAGCCGAACTGCCCGGCGTGACCGTGCTCGCTTCGCTCGAACTCGAGCACGTCGACCCTGAGGTCACCAGCGCCATCTTGGCGGTCAAGCCCGATCAAGCCGAAGGCGCAGCCCGCCTCATCGGCGCCGTCGGTATCCGACGTGTGCTCTCAGTCGTCGCGGGACTTTCGACGAAGCGCATCGAAGCCACGCTGCCCAATGGTGCGGCCGTCATCCGCTCAATGCCTAATACCCCCGTGCTCGTCGGCAAGGGTGTGTCAGCAATTTCCGGTGGCGATTTCGCAACCAAGGATGATCTGGACTGGGCCACGTCTGTGCTCGGTGCCGTTGGCATCGTTGTCCGTGTTAGTGAAAAGCACATGGATACCGTTACGGGACTATCTGGCCCCATGCCGGCCTACCTCTACATGGTGGTGGAGGCCTTAGTCGAAGCCGGTGTCCACCAGGGTCTCACGCGCGAAGTGTCACGACAGCTGGTGATCGGTACCTTCGAAGGTTCTGCCGCCCTCTTGGCTGCATCCGACTCAACGCCTGAAGAACTCCGAAGCCAAGTGACTTCACCGGGTGGAACAACCGCCGCGGGGTTACGCATGCTCGAAGCACGTGCTGTTCGCGCCGCATTCCTCGAAGCTGTTGCCGCTGCCTCCGAGCGCAGTCGCCAACTGGGTCGCTAGGAACGGTCTCCATCATGTCGAGTGCCATCAATCGCAATCGCCAACTGTCTGAGCCCACTATCGCCAGACTTCCGGTGTATCAACGAATCGCCCAAGAGATGCTGCGCCGTGGTTTGACCAAGACTGATTCGCAGCGACTCGGTGATCTCGCCGGCGTCACCGCCGCAACCGTTCGCCGTGACCTCTCGGGCCTCGGCCCGCTCGGTACGCGAGGCTCGGGATACGACGTGCAGACTCTTGAAGTCCAAATCGATGAAGCTCTCGGTCACAACCGTCTCTACGACGTGGTCGTCATCGGACTTGGAAACCTTGGACGCGCGCTCGTGGGTTCCAACAACTTCCTCATTCGCGGAGCCCAGATTGTCGGGCTGTACGACGTGGATCCGCAGCTCGTGGGCACCGAGATTGCCGGCATCACTGTGCGCGATCCACGAGACGGCATCTTGCCGGCCACCATTGGTGTCATCTGCACACCTTCAGAGGTGGCCCAGGATGTAGCCAATGCTCTCGTGGGGGCCAATATTCACGCAATCTTGAACTTCTCGCCGAAGGTGCTCGAAGTGCCGGTAGGTACCGCTGTTCGGTACGTCGACTTCTCAATCGAACTACAGATTTTGGCCTACCACCTCACCAACGGAACCGGACCTCTCGGCGGTGGGCTTTTGCGTACATTGGGACTTACGACCCCGCCCGTTGCGGCTCGACCCTCCTAGCATGGGGGCGGAGGTCACGTGTCTTTTCTCTCAGTTGGACTAAATCACGAGCGGGCAACCCTGGATTTATTAGAGCGCGTTACGGTCCCTGACGATGAATTCGGCAAGGCGCTCGGCACGCTGTTGGCGAACGCCAATATCCAAGAGGCTGTCTTAGTCTCCACGTGCTTGCGCACTGAGGTCTACGCCGTTATCGATCGTTTTCACGGAGCCGTGGAAGAGATCACGGCCACGCTGGCGGCCATAACCAACGTTCCCGAAGATGAGATCTCACCCGTTTTAGAAATCCACTTTGATCGCGGTGTTTCGACCCATCTTTTTTCGGTAGCCGCTGGACTGAAGTCAGTGGTGCCTGGCGAGTTTGAAGTACTCGGTCAGCTCCGACGCTCGCTCGAACGGGCCGAAGAAGAGCACGCCGTCGGTGCCGAGCTCTCCGCCCTCTTTCAGCGGGCTATTGCCGCCGGTCGAAAAGTCAGAAGCGAAACGGCTATTGCTCGGGGCACGACCAGCTTCGCGCAAGCCACCGTTGATCTCATTCGCCACGAACTTGGCGACACCATAAGCGGCGCTACCGCCATTGTGTATGGCGCGGGCCAGTTAGGCCAGGGCATTGTCAAGGGACTGAGCGATGATCGCCTCGGACTCGAGCGCATCATGGTGGCCAATAGGACGGTGGCCAACGCCGATGCCGTGTCTGTGGAACCCGCCGATAACCGTATTCAGGCCATCTCCCTAGAGGAAGCGTCCCAGCACCTGCACCAAGCGTCGATTGTGGTGACGGCGATTGAAGTTCCCCACACACTCTTGAGCATCAGTGACTTTGCCGGTAGCCAAAATCCGGTGCTCATCGTGGACCTCGGCATGCCCCGTGTCGTTGATGGTGATGTCGATACGCTGCTGCACGTTCGACGACTAGACATCGCACACCTCCGTGAAGTGATTGAACGCTCGTTGGCGGAACGTCGTGACGAAATACAAGCAGCCGAAGAAATCTTGAAGTCTGAAGTTGAGAAGTATCTCGAAGATCGCCGTTCACGTGGTGCCGCTTCCATCGTGGCCGAATTGCGTGAGCGATTTGAAGATATTCGTCGAATGGAATTATCCAAGCGCCAGTCAGATTTTTCATTTATGACTGCGGATCAGTGGGAGATGGTGGAGTCACTAACTCGCTCAATCGTGGCCAAGATCGCGCACCAGCCCACCCTGGGTCTCAAAGATTCTGCCGGAACGGACCGAGGTCAGCGCCTTACCGAAGCGCTACGCAACCTCTTTGACCTGTGAGCCACCTGCGACTCGCGACTCGTCGATCGCCACTAGCCCTGGCTCAGGCCACGGAGGTCGCGCGCCGACTCGAACTTTTCGGCACGACATGCGAAATTGTCGAGGTTGTTACAACTGGTGATCGTCAAAACGATGTTCCGCTCACCACAATTGCCGGTCAGGGTGTCTTTACCGCTGAGGTTCAACACGCTGTCTTGGAAGGACGAGCCGACGTGGCCGTCCACTCGGCCAAAGATCTTCCGTCGGTAACGCCCGAAGGCCTCATCATCGCCTGCGTCCCCGAACGTCGTGATCCGGCTGATGTACTCGTGGGCCGTTCATTGGCCGGTCTGGGACCGGGCGCTACGGTGGCCACCGGCTCTCCTCGCCGCCGCTCCCTGCTGGCGGAGCGTCGCCCTGATCTGAACTTCGTGGAGCTCCGCGGAAATATGGCGGCCCGTCTCGCGGCCGTCAACGAGTCGGGCATTGACGCCGTCGTGGCCGCAGCGGCAGCCCTTGATCGTCTCGGCTGGAGCGAACAGATCGCCGAGCGCCTCGATCCCGAATGGTTCGTTCCTCAAGTGGGCCAAGGGGCCATTGCTCTGGAAACCCGAACCGATGATGCAGTGACGCAGCAGGCACTCGCGGCGATTCACGATGCAGATGCGGCTGTTCGCCTTAGCTGCGAGCGCGCTTTTTTGGCCGAACTCGGAGCGGGCTGTGCGATTCCCGCCGCTGCCCACGCCACGTGGCATAACGGCACTCTCTCCTTAAGCGGAATGATGGCGGCACCATCGGGGATCCGTGTGCTGCGCTTTCGCGAGTCCGGTACTGACGCCCAGGCACTCGGAGTCTTGGTCGCTCGTTACATTCGTGACGAACTAGGTGGCGGCGCACTGCCAACGAGTCGGTGACGTGAAGCGCGTAACCCTGACGCGAGAGCCACCTCGAAACGACGAAGTACGTCTTCGTCTCGAAGGTCGCTGCTTCGTTCAAGAGCTCCCCTTGACCACCACTCGTGAATTTGAGGTGTCGGAAGTCGATCGTGCCCTGGACGGACTCGGTGAAGATCCCCAGTCCATTGTGGTCACGAGTGCTCGCGCCGCCATGTTTGTGACTAGGGCGCACCAACGCTTTCCGCGCGCCCTCGTGGTGGCCGTCGGTCCCGCCACCCTGCGCGCGCTCGAGCTGCAGGGCGTGTCAGACGCACGCTTATCGCCCGCTCTCTCGGCCACTTCAATCGCCTCGATGGACCTGGCGGCACCTGTACTTTCACTCGGTGCCCTCCATCCTCGCCCCGAGCTAGCCAATGGCCTCGCGGCGCGTGGCTTGGCACACACGCACGTTGCCGTCTACGAAACCGTGCCTCGGGTGCTCACCAGCACGGATCAAGAACTGTTGGCTACCTCAGACGTTGTGGTCATCGGTGCCCCTTCGGCGTGGGCGGTGGCGTCTCCTCATATCCGCCCCGAAACGGTCGTAGTGGCTCAGGGCACGACTACGGCTGAGGTCGTCAGGGCAAACCACCCCGCCGTGGTGATGGCGGCCACCCCCGAAGAAATTGAGCAAGTCCTCTTTTAGTACATGAAATCGTGGCTACTAGCCTGAAGCCATGACTTTCCCGACTGAACGTCCTCGCCGACTCCGCTCGACTGCGGCTCTTCGTCAATTGGTTGCCGAGACCACGCTGAGTTTGGACGACCTCGTGGCCCCCCTCTTTGTCGCCGAGGGACTTTCTGAGCCCAAGGCGATTTCTTCACTCCCCGGGCAGTTTCAGCACACCGTGCCGTCACTACTGGCTGAGGTGCGCGAGCTCTATCACCGCGGCGTGCGCAGCCTCATCCTCTTTGGGGTACCGAACTCCAAGGATGAGTTGGGTTCGGGAGCCTACGACGTCAACGGAATTGCCCAAGTTGCCCTTCGCGAAATCCGTAGTGAGTTCGGCGACTCGATGGTCATCATGTCGGACCTCTGCTTAGACGAATACACCTCACACGGCCACTGTGGCGTGGTGAAGGCCGACGGAACGGTCGATAACGACGCCACGCTCGAGCTCTACGTGCGCACCGCATTGGCCCAAGTGGAAGCCGGAGCGCACGTCGTGGCTCCGAGCGGCATGATGGACGGCCAGGTCGGCGCTATTCGCCAGGGTCTCGACGGGGCCGGCTATCTCGACACCGTCATTTTGGCCTACGCCGCCAAGTACGCCAGTGGTCTCTACGGACCGTTCCGTGAAGCTGTCGGCGTGGAAATTGCCAACGGTGGTAATCGCAAGACCTACCAGCAAGATCCGGCCAATCGTCGCGAAGCACTCCGCGAGGCCCGGGCTGATGTTGAGCAGGGTGCGGACATCATCATGGTCAAGCCGGCCATGACGTATCTCGATGTTGTCAGTGACCTTCGACGCGAACTCGATGTACCGCTGTGTGCGTATCACGTGAGTGGGGAGTACGCCATGATTAAGGCTGCCGCCGCCAACGGATGGATCGACGGCGAAGTCGTGGCTCTCGAACAATTGCTCGCAGTGCGTCGCGCCGGAGCCGATTTCGTTCTGACCTATTTCGCTAAAGAGATTGCTGAAGTGTTGCAACGATGACAATGACCAACGAGGCGTGGTTCGACCGCGCCAAGATCGTGATCCCCGGTGGTGTCGATTCACCAGTGCGCAGTTTCCGAAGTGTCGGCGGGACGCCGTACACCGTTGTTTCGGGTTCAGGTGCCTACGTCACCGACGTCGAAGGAACGACGTACGTGGACTACGTCCAGAGCTACGGCGCCTCATTGCTCGGTCACGCTCACCCTGACGTGGTGGCCGCTATCCAGTCACGAGCCGCCCTCGGTACGACTTTTGGAGCGCCCACGCAAGGTGAAGTCGAATTGGCCGAAGCCATGGGGGCCCGCGTAACTGGTCTGGAACAAGTTCGACTCGTCAGTTCGGGAACCGAGGCCGTGATGAGCGCGGTACGCCTCGCTCGCGGGGCCACTAAGCGTTCGAAGATTCTCAAGTTTGACGGGTGTTATCACGGACACTCTGACGCCCTGTTGGTCGCCGGTGGGAGTGGTGTGGCGCAGATGGGTCTGCCCGACTCGGCCGGTGTCACCGCCGGTGCGGTGGGCGACACCCTCGTCGCGCCGT
Organism: Actinomycetota bacterium; assembly: GCA_009701115.1. Next base: position 6,661 of record WLKR01000035.1, read on the forward strand.
ACAACGTTGTGCCCACGCTGGACGAGTCCGTAGCGGCCGTCCTCGTGGAGCCAGTGGCTGCCAACATGAACCTTGTCGCCCCAGCGCCCGGCTTCCTCCAGGGGCTGCGAGTAGAGTGCGACCGAGTTGGAGCCCTCTTAATTTTTGACGAAGTCATCACTGGTTTTCGTCTCGCCCGTGGCGGTGCCGAGGAGTACTTCGGCGTGACCCCCGACATCTGGTGCTTCGGCAAGGTCATCGGTGGTGGCCTACCCGTGGGTGCCTTTGGCGGTAGCCGTGAGCTTCTAAGCAACTTGGCCCCGTTGGGCCCCGTGTATCAAGCGGGCACCCTCTCGGGCAACCCCTTGGCGACGGCCGCCGGTGTGACCGTAATGAATGCCATGGACACGGCCTCCTACGTTGCCCTGACGACTGCGGCACAGAAGTTCGCCGCAGACCTAGAAGGGGTGATTCGTGAGAACGGCCTCTACGCCGTGATTCCCACCCAAGGTCCGCTGCTTGGTCTCTTCTTGGCCCCTAGCGAAGTATCAGCGCCATCGAATTTTGATGAGGCCAAAGTCCTCTGCGACAACGGGCTCTACCGTAAGTTCTTTCACGAGATGCTCTCGCGCGGCATCGCGATGGCTCCCGGATCGTACGAAATTATGTTCGTCTCCATGGCTCACGGAACTCGTGAGTTTGACAGGACGTTGCAAGCAGCGGCCGAGTCGGCCCGCGCCATTGCTTAGGCGTTAGCCAGCTCCACGACTAGCTCGGTCAGCAGGCCGGTCGAGATGCCAATGATGATTCCGTAGAACAACAAGTTGCCGGCCTTTTGACGCTGGGCCACGGTAAAGAGCTGGGCGACTACGTAGATAATCGATCCGGCCGCCAGTGCGTAGAAGGCGACACTCAGGGTCTCGCTGGTCCACGACCAGCCGACAATGGTGCCGAGCGTGGTGGGGCCACCACTAATGATGGCCATGAGTCCGAGGAACTTCCAAGAGGCCCGCTCGCTAGCTCCGGAAAGCGGCGCGATAATGCCGAAGCCTTCAGTGGCGTTGTGAAGGGCAAATCCAACCACCAGGACGGTAGTGAGTGATACAGCACCACTATGAGCGGAAGAGCCAATGGCGAGACCCTCACCAAAGTTGTGAAGTCCAATTCCGACGGCGAGGAGCAAGCTCATGCGGGCGGCCGGCGTCCAGTCGTTTTCTTCGGATACTTCGGTGAGCTTCGCGCGGCGTCGCTTGCTCCAGCTGTCGTAGCCCACCAGTCCCAGGATTCCGACAGCGAGTCCGCCGATGAGCAGTACGGTGCGCAAGAGAGCCAGGCCGTGGTTATGAGTGTCGATGGCATCTTCGAGTGGTTCGACGGCACCGTGAAGTACATCAACGAACAAGAAGATCAAGATGCCGATGGCAATGGCGTTGAGGAGGGCTCGGAATCGTGGTGCGGGGGCCTTCATGCGACCGAGCAGCAGTCCGAGTGAGATGGTGGCTCCGGCAATAAAACCAAGAAGCACGGTGTTGGCGAAGGTTATTTGGGTACTCATGACTCTGATCCTCGATTCAGTAGAAGGTCAAATGCTTGCTGGGGGATTACGTCAACCAATTTGGACATGGCACCAAAACCAAGTTCGGCCGGGCCACGAGTGCCGTTGCTCATTAAGTTAGCCATAATGGCGAGGAGTTCCTTCATCAGGGGCTCGACTCGGAGGCCGAACTTGACACAGATGGACAAAATCTGCGGCTCGGAAATAATGCGCACGAACATGCGGGCGACCTTGTAGTACTCGCCATAAGCGTCGTCGATTCGCGTGTCGTAGAGGCTGAGCTTGCCGAGATCGTCGGCAATGAGGGCCTCACCCACTACGGCAGCGGCCAGGCGGCCAGTCTCGTAACCGTAGGCAATGCCCTCACCGTTGAAGGGATTGACGGTGCC
>WLKR01000036.1 GCA_009701115.1 Actinomycetota bacterium
CCAAGCTGACGTTCTGTTAGTCCGCGAACTTCTTGGCCACGGCTCGATGGACGTGGCCGACCCGTACTACGGACGCGACGAGGACTTTGACGACTGTCTGGCAAGGTTGCGGGAAGTTACTCCGCTGGTCGTGCGGGAAGTACAGCTTCGCCTCACTGACCCCGCAGTTTGATGTGAGTCAGGGTCTTCAAGAATTAGGCTTTCGCCATCACCGAGACCGCCCCCACTCAACAAACTCTTCTCACCCGAGTTCTCCACGCCGAAACAGCGGGTGGCGCCACACTCCTGGCGGGACTGTTGACTGCCCTGACGTGGGCCAATGTCGACCCCAACTCGTATCATCGCTTCCTGAGTTGGTCGCTACCGGAGTTCTTGCATCACTGGGAGATTGGCACGACGTACTCCCTCGTCGTCAATGGCCTCATGACTCTCTTCTTCTTCGCCATTGGTATTGAACTCAGTCACGAAATCAGAATCGGCCAACTGCGTGATACGCGCAAAGCGATTGCACCGATTGTTTCGGCCCTGGGTGGGATGCTCGGAACGGCCCTCGTCATCAGCGTGCTCGGCTGGCTCTTTCACAACGCCCCCGCGAGATCCTCTTGGGGCGTTCCTATGGCGACCGACGTGGCTTTTGCCCTCGGCGTTTTGGCACTAGCCGGTCCTCGCATCCCTCGCGAATTGCGAGTCTTTCTTCTGACGCTGGCCGTGGCCGATGACATCTTTTCAGTGATCGCCTTGGCTCTGACGGGGCCTCACGCCCCTGACGTGGCGTGGACGTTGATCGCCGTGGCAGCTGGGCTGGCGGTCGCCAAGTTCGCCCGATTTATTCCCACGGCCCTCTGGGTCGTTGCGCTCGTCCTCGAATGGCTCCTCTTTACCAAGGCCGGCGTGGAGCCATCACTAGCCGGTGTCGTTATTGGACTAGCTGTCCCATTTCACGGGGAACGAAGTGTGGGTCACCGCCTAGAGATACCCGTCATGCTCGCCTCCACTTGGTTAACACTCCCCCTCTTCGCCTTTGTGGCGACTGGCGTGACCTGGAGTGCAATTGTTTGGGACCAGACGGGTTGGCAGTTCGGTTTATTCCTTCTGCTCGCCCGTGGTATCGGCAAAGTGGCGGGCATTGTTGGCGTCGTCAGCCTGACCAGACGCGCCGGGATTGGTCCAGATCCATCACTCACAAAACCAATGTTCGCTGGCCTTGCGATGCTCTGCGCCGTGGGCTTCACTGTTCCCCTGCTCTTTGCTGGCAACGTCTTTGGCGTGCCGTCGTCGCTCTACCTCATGGCCACGTTGAGCCTGTTGGTGGCGTCACTGCTCTGCGCCATTGCGGGCGTGGTGATCCTTCGCCGAAGCACTGCGCAACTCGTGGCAGAGTAGAAAGGCTAAAGGAGCACCGATGAAGACACGCTTGACGGAAATATTAAAGATTGAACACCCCATCATGCTGGCCGGTATGGGTGGTGTTTCCTACTCCGCTCTCTCCGCGGCTGTATCTAACGCTGGTGGTTACGGCTGCCTCGGCGCCAGCACCATGAGCTCCGAAGTCCTGGCCGATGAGATTGCCCGCACCAAGGCGGCGACCGACAAGCCGTTTGGCGTTGACCTGCTCACCGCATTCCCCGACTCTCTCGTCAAGAACGTAGAACTGCTCATCGAAGGTGGCGCCACCACGTTCGTGGCCGGACTCGGCGTACCGACGCACGTCGTTGATCTCTGTCACCGCAATAACGTTCTCGTTGTTTCCATGTGTGGCAAGGTCGAGCACGCCAAGCGGGCCGTAGACGCCGGTTGCGACATTGTCGTGGCCCAGGGCACCGAAGCGGGTGGACACACCGGAACCGTTGCGACCTTTCCTCTCGTTCCCATGATCGTTGACGCCGTAGGCAAAGACGTTCCCGTCGTGGCCGCTGGTGGCATCTTTGATGGTCGCGGTCTCGCCGCCGCCCTCGCGCTAGGTGCCGACGGCGTCTGGATTGGTACTCGTTTTATCGCGACATTGGAAGCGCGTGTGCTGCCTGGTTTCCGCGAAGGCATCATCGCCTCTCGCGAAGACGGCACCATCATCTCTAAGGGATTCAGTGGCAAGACCATGCGCGTCTTGAAGAACGATCAAACGGCCGAGTACGAGCAGAACCCTGCACTCATTCAGCCGTTCCCTCAGCAGCTCATGACCAGTCTGTCGAACGGCACCTTCCACCTCGGTGGTGACGAAATGACGACCGGCGTCGACCCGGCACGCGAGGGCTACCCCGCCGGTCAGGCCTCGGGTGCCATTAACTCCGTTGTTTCGGCCGGTTCAATCGTGGCCTCGATGATGGCTGAGGCCGAAGCAGCGATTGCTCGCATCGCCAAGCTGTAGCTACAGAAGCCCCACGGGGCAACTCACGCCAGTGCCACCAATGCCGCAGTAGCCGTTGGGGTTCGCGGTGAGGTACTGCTGGTGGTACTCCTCGGCAAAGTAGAACGTGGCTGCCGGTGCCACCTCGGTCGTGATGCCGCCAAACCGCGACGCCGAGAGGCGAAGTTGATAGTCCGCGAGTACTGCACGAGCTTCACGCTCTTGATCAGCGCCGACGAAGTAAATCGCACTCCGATACTGCGTCCCCACATCGCCACCCTGGCGAAAGCCCTGGGTTGGATCGTGGTTCTCAAAGAAGATGGCGAGCAGCTGGCGGTAGGTGACGATCGCGGGATCAAAGGCCACCATCACGACTTCATTGTGATTGGTAAGACCCGAGCAGACCTCTTGGTAGGTCGGATTCGGCGTTTCGCCACCCTGGTAGCCCGAGGCGGTGACGTAGACGCCCGGTGTTTCGTAGAACTTGCGCTCGGCGCCCCAGAAGCAGCCCATGCCAAAGTAGGCCAGCTCAATACCTGAGGGGTAGGGGGCGTGAAGTGAAACGTTGAGCGTGAGGTGGTTTCGATCGACCTGGATTGCCTGGGTGCGACCGGGCAAGGTATCGGTGGGGTTGACCATTTCAGTTCGTGTACGCATAGGCGCAGATTACGGGCGTCGGGCACTCCGTATTGCGACAAGAACGGCGATTGCTGCGGGGACAATCAGGGTGGCAATGGCTACGCGATTAGAAGTGGCGTGATTGTGCTCAAGAATCACCATGGCCGAGGTGGCGAGCGCCATGCCAATGGCACTACCGGCCGCACGAGCCAGGTTTAACGTTCCCGAGGCCAATCCCCGGTCTTCGAGGTGGACGCCCTCCATGACGAGAGAGTTATTCGTGGTGTTGGCTGCGCCGATGGCGAGTCCAATCAGGACGAGCAGTCCCGCCACAATTTTCCCGTTGGGCGCCACCGAAATGCCGACCAACGAGAGGGCAATCGTCGCCATAGAGATCTGCTGTACCAGTCCCGAGGAGAGGCGACGGCGGATACGACCGCTGAGTGGAGCCATCAGAGCCAAACCAATCGGAATGGCCATGGTGGCCTCACTGGCGTGAACAATCGAGGCCCCGAAGTCCCTCTTCACAAAGAAGGGAACGGTCACCAGGAGTCCGAAGAATGAAATGTATGTCAGGACAAGCAGCGCTATCGAAAAGCGCACTTCAATCATGCGAAAGAGTCGAGGCAGAAAAATCGGTGCCTTGGCCCGTCGCTCGATCGGAAAGAGAGCCATCGTGGCACTAATGCCGATTGCAATGAATCCCAGCGTGGGTCCGTTCCAGCCAATCTTGGCGGCCAAGGTCATCCCACCGAGAATGCCGGCTGCGGCCGTGGCCAGCACCACCGAGCCCAGTACGTCGAGCGGTGCCTTGGGTGCGACGACTCTTGTACGAGGCAAGAAGAGAACCGAGGCCACCAGCGCGGCGAAGGCAATCGGGGCGCTCATGAGAAAGATAAAACGCCACGGAATGTGACCAATGAGCAGACCACCCACGAAGGGACCGATGGCGAGTCCGATGGCTTGCGAGGCCGCTTGGATACCGAGTGCAGTGGTTCGCTGGTGCTCTTTAACCGAGGCCGTTATGAGGGCTACCGAGTTGGCCTGGACCATTGCGATACCGAGTGCGCTCACCGATCGGGCGACCAACAAAATCACGAAGTGATGGGCCGAGAGCGTCGCGGCCACGGCACCCACGAGAAAGATGATGAAACCGTCAACGTAGACCCGCTTGCGACCGAGCGTGTCGGCGCGACGACCAAAGAGCAGCAGGGTGGCGACCATTACGACGAAGGGGGCCAGACCAATCCAAACAACTTCCGATAGCGGACGGTGGAGTTTCTCCACCAGCGTCGGATAGGCCACGGTGATGACCCCGTTGTCGATTTGGCTCATCACGGCACCGAGACAGACGGCAGTCACGGCGAGCCACTCCGCGTGTCGATACTCGCGGATACTTCGAGGGCGAGCTCGTTCGGCACGACCGGGAAGTTCGGCCGGCTCGCCTAAGTACTCGGGATATGACACAACATCAGTTTGACAGTTTCTGCGGAGAGATTGTGAAAGCGGGGTGGTAGACCGAGTACGGAGGTTTACGTGATCGAAGTTCAACATCTCACCAAGCGTTTCGGCGACAACCTGGCCGTTGACGACTTGAGTTTCACCGTAAAGCCCGGAATCGTTACGGGCTTTCTCGGTCCCAACGGATCGGGAAAATCAACCACAATGCGCCTGATTCTGGGCCTGAACTCCCCCACCAGTGGCACCGCCACTATCAACGGACATCGGTTCGCTGAACTCAAGGTCCCATTGCGCGAGGTCGGAGCGCTTCTGGACGCCAAGGCTCTCCATCCCGGTCGCTCAGCGCGCAATCAACTGGTCGCGCTCGCTCTCTCGAACCAAATCAGCTTGAGCCGCGTCGACGAAGTTCTCGACATCGTTGGCTTAACCGAAGTCGCCAATCGTCGCGCCGGTGACTTTTCACTCGGCATGAGCCAACGCCTTGGCATTGCCTCGGCCCTCCTGGGCGACCCCGGCACGTTGATGTTCGACGAACCAATCAACGGACTCGACCCCGAAGGTATCCGATGGGTCCGTGACTTTTTTCAACAGCTCGCCGACGAAGGGCGAACCGTCCTCGTCAGCTCTCACCTCATGAGCGAAATGGCTCTTACCGCCGATCACTTCATCATCATTGGCCGTGGTCGCCTGATTACCGAAGGATCAAAGGAAGAGCTCGCCAAGAGCGGCACGGGATCGGTGCACGTGCGCACTCCCTTGCATCAAGAGTTCAAGCAGTTGGTAACGGACAAGCAGTGGCAGATGCGCGAAGAGGCCGACGCCTTTGTGATCGAAGGGGTCCCCGTGGCCGAAATTGGCGATCAAAGCTTCGCCGCCGGAATTCCCTTGCACGAACTCTCGGCGCGCGAGGTTTCCCTCGAGGACTCATTCATGGCGCTCACCGCGGGAGCGGTCGAATACACGGGACGACGTATGCGTAAAGGAAAGCTGTAATGCCCAGAGTTTCCATCATCTCCGTCATTCGTTCGGAGTTCCTAAAGCTTCGAACCCTCCGCTCCACGTGGCTGAGTTTTGCTATCACCGCCGCGCTCACCATCGGGTTCGGCGCCCTAATTAGTTACGTCACCAAGATGCAGTTCCCAAAGATGTCGTTCATTGAGAAGGCCACTTTTGACCCCATTGCGATCTCTCTCGTGGGAACCCTCTTCGCACAGTTTGCGGTAGGGGTCATTGGAGCCTTGATGATTACCAGTGAATTCGTTTCCGGATCGATTCGCACCACTCTGGCAGCGGTACCATCACGCATACGCGTTCTGGTGGCCAAGGCCGCAGTCCTTAAATTCAGCGTGCTCATCGTGGGATTGATTTGTGCCTTTGCGGCATTCCTTCTGGGTCAGGTCATCATGAGCGGTCCCGGCATTCCCACGGCGACGCTGGCCGACGCCAATACGCTGAGCGCAGTTCTGCTCGCCGGCCTCTACCTCATGTTGTTGTCGTTGCTCGGTTTTGGCTTAGGTCTCATTATCCGGCAAACGGCCGGCACTATCAGCGCCTTCGTCTCGATCTTGCTCGTACTCCCCCTCATTACGTTCCTACTTCCTGCCGCCTGGCGCGACGCCATCACCAAATTTCTGCCATCGAGCCTGGGTCGATCCATGATGTCGGCCCCCGGGTCAATCACGGAAATTCCTCTCTTCAGTCCTTGGGCCGCCACCGGCATCCTCATTGGCTACGTTGTTCTGATTATCGGAATCGGGGCCTACCTGTTCGAACATCGGGACGTGTAGCCCATGGAACTTCGAGACGCACTTCGCACGACGGGTGCCATTCGTGACTTCCGCGACGCCCCAGTGACTGATGAGGTCCTGCAGGCCATCTTGGAGGATGCCCGCTTCGCCCCGAGCGGTGGCAACCGTCAGGCGTGGCACCTCATCGTCGTGAAGGATCACGCCACCCGCGTGGCGCTGCGCGACCTCTACCTCGATGGCTGGCACGACTACATCGCGCATCACCTGGCGGGGCTACTTCCGTTTTCACCACTCGCGAGCGACGAGGACCGCCGAGCCGCTGAAGCCAAGCGAGCCGATGCCGAGGCACTTTCTCAGCCCACGGGATTTGCCGAGCGACTCGACAAATCACCCGTCCTGCTGGTGCTCCTCGCCGACCTCAGTGCCTTGGCGGCCATCGATCGTGACCTCGGCCGCTACACGATTACCGGTGGCGCCTCAATCTATCCCTTCGCATGGAGCATTCTCCTCGCGGCGCGTGAGCACGGTCTTGGCGGTGTCATGACGACCATCGCGACCCGCAACGAGCCGGCCGTCCAGGAGTTACTCGGCGTACCTTCGCATTTTGCGACGGCTTCGGTCATTGCGTTGGGCTATCCCGTCAAGGAGTTCACGAAGCTGAAGCGACGTGAGGTCGCCAGCTTTACAACAGTCGATCGCTACGACGGACCGGCTTTCTAGTCCTCAAGCAAATCGTTGTCTTGACCGAGTCCCCGGGGACCGCTTCGTAGTTCGGGACGCTTTCCGTCAATTCGAAGCGGCGAACGCAGCATTGCTATAGGCCCCACCACGGAGTCGGTCGTGCCTACGAAGTCAGAGTCAGCAATCTGGGGTTGGCGCACCGCTTCGGCCACGTCGTAGATGGGTGCACACGGCACGCGTGCTTCCATCAACGACTTCAGCCACGCGTCGACCGATTGCGTCGCGAAAAGCTCATCGAGGTAGGCATGCAGGGCGTCACGCTCGACGACTCGAATCTCATTGGTCAACCACTCGGGGTGTTCGCGCAGGATCATTCCATCGAGCGCGCGATCGAGAGACTCGAACTGCGCGTCAGTTCCAACTGCCAACAGCAGAAGACCGTCGCTGGCGCGTACTGGTCCGTAGGGAGCGATACTCGGATGGTGATTGCCCAGTCGACCGGGAACCTGGTCGGTGACCAAGAAGCCCTGCATCTGATTTACGAGCGCCGTCATCGTCGACTCCAGGAGTGGTGCTTCGATGTGTCGCCCGGGACGGCCCTGGAGTTTGCCCACGAGAGCCGCGAGGAGACCGATGGCGGCGTAGAGACCCGTGACAACATCCGCGAGTGGGGCGCCGACCTTGGTGGGCTCACCATCAAACTCCCCGGTCACCGACATCAGGCCGGAGCGGGCTTGAGCCAACAGATCAAACGTTGGTTCATTGGCCAGTGGACCCGTACCGGAGGCCGGGGTCACTGAGACCCAGATCACGTCAGGGTTAGCTAGTCGAAGTTGCTCGAGTCCAAATCGGTCCCGTTGATAGGGCAGATAGTTCTCGATCACCGCGTCAGCCTGGGCGATTAGAGCCTCCAGCTTCGCGAGGTCTTCGGCATTAGACAGGTCCAACGTGACGTTGCGACGATGGCGATTCACGCTGAGGTAGTAGGTAGCCAGTCCATTGAGTCGTGGTGGGGCGAGTTCACGAACCGGGTCCCCGGCTGGCGACTCCACCTTGATCACGTCGGCACCTAAATCGCCCACCACCATCGCGCAGAGAGGTCCGGCCAGCACCCGCGACAGATCGAGGACTCTGAGCCCCTCGAGAGGTAGACCCGTTCCACTATTGGATTCGGCAATCTCCCAACGCACTAGCACACCTGCGATAAGAAGCTCGTACGCCCTAGGCGATGGCGGAATGGCGGATTCGAGAGATTCACCACGGGGTAAATCATCACTTCGGGTTCAGCGTGATCATGACGTTTTCCTTGCAGTCATCTCGGAGCCGAGTGCGTCCTATCTTGCACTCCTCGAAAGGAAATTGCAATCTAGTGGGCGGCGATTGCAGCTGGCGGTTGATCGGCTTTGCTCGGCAGGAAGGTAAACGCCAGGATGCTCAGCACCAACGCTACGCCGGCCGCCACGAAACAGCCACGATGGAACCCGCTCATGAAGCTCTCCACGATGTGAGGCTGGAGACTGGCGGCAATCGGCACGGGCAGGGATTGGGCCGTGGCCAGAGCGCCCTGCATTGACTCGCTAGCCCTGGTCGCAATCCCGGCAGGTACGTACTGACTGAAGGCGTGAAGAATTTGCGGACCGAAAACAGAACTGAAGGTCGAACCGACAACGGCCACGCCCAGGGTCCCGCCAAGTTCGCGAGTCACGTTATTGACGGCCGAG
>WLKR01000037.1 GCA_009701115.1 Actinomycetota bacterium
CCGGCATCGGCCGAACTACTCCACCAGTTCTTTGCGGCTCGTCGTTCGTAGCGCCCCATCACGCCGTCCCCATCGTCGGTGTGCCGTGGTGGCATTCCTCAAAAAATAAGCCGTAGCGCCCGAAGTAGACTCGTCAACGGACAGGTGCTAGAGCGGCCGAATAGGACGGTCTCGAAAACCGTTGTGGTGCAAGCCACCGTGGGTTCAAATCCCACCCTGTCCGCCAGTTGTTCCAATTAGCAGTTGGAACTGAAGTGAAACTCGGCCCCTCGGGCCGAGTTTCTGCTTTTTGTGGACTAACTACGAACGATGGGGTTGGATGGCGTTGGCCGGGACCACCCCGAGACGACCAGCGTTGAAGTCCTCGAAGGCCTCTTGGATCTCGGCGCGGGTGTTCATTACAAACGGTCCGTACTGAACGACGGGTTCGCGTAACGGAACACCACCGATTAAGAAGACTTCCAGATTGGGAGTGTTGCTGTCCTGGTGGGCATCGGCCTCGAAGGTCACCATGTCGCCTTCGACGAGAACGGCCATCTGACCGGTGCGGAACGGCCGGCGCTCTGCCCCCACCACGCCGGAACCGGCCAGGACGTAAGCCAAGGCGTTGAACTCACTCGGCCAGGGGATTTCGGCGCGAGCTCCGGGGGCCACGGTGACGTGTGTGATGGCCAGTGGCGTGTGCGAAATACCGGGGCCCGTAAAGCCGTCGACGTTGCCGGCGAGGATGCGCACCAGGGTGCCACCATCACTGGTTGTGACCATGGACGCATCGCGACCCTGAAGATCTTGGTACTGGGGCGCAATCCGCTTCTTGGCGGCGGGCAGGTTGATCCACAGCTGAATGCCGTGAAAGAGACCACCCGATTCAACGAGAGCCGAGGGCGGCGTCTCAATGTGCAAGATGCCGTCGCCGGCCGTCATGTACTGGGTGCCACCGTCGGTAATCATTCCGCCGCCGCCCATGGAGTCTTGGTGGATGAACTGGCCGTCGATGAGGTAGGTGAAGGTCTCAAAGCCGCGGTGCGGGTGCCAGGGCGTGCCCTTGGGTTCGCCCGGGGCGTACTCCACCTCACCCATTTGGTCCATGTGGACGAAGGGGTCGAGATCAGCACTGGCGATGCCGGCAAAGGCGCGGCGAACGGGAAAGCCCTCCCCTTCGAAGCCACCCGGCGCCGCCGTGACCGACTGCACACGACGCAACTTCGCGTCAAGGTGTACAGGGAAACGTGGGAGGGTCAGGGTGTCGGCGGTAATTGCGGGCATACCTCCACCCTACGGGTCAACGTCAATCACGACAAGTGCCCCCGACAGGCGAGAACTACGATTAAGTCAAGTAATTCTTTCAAGGAGAACCCGTGAGCACTGCAGCGACGCCCGTCGGTACCGAGCGCCTCGTAGTTACCGAACTACCCGGCCCCAAGTCGCAAGCCCTTCACGACCGACGCAAGGCCACGGTGAGTCACGGACTCACGCAGGGCTTCCCCGTCTACATCGAGCGCGCCGCCGGCGCCATCCTCCAAGACGTTGACGGCAACCGCCTGCTCGACCTTGGTTCAGGCATCGCCGTGACCACCATTGGACACGCCGTGCCGGCCATTGTTGACGCTGTTTCGAACCAGGTCGCCGACTTCACCCACACCTGCTTCATGGTCACCCCCTACGAGGAGTACATCGAAGTCTGTGAAGAACTGGCCGCCATCACCCCCGGTGATCACGCCAAGACCTCGGCTCTCTTTAACTCGGGTGCCGAAGCCGTAGAGAACGCCGTCAAGATTGCCCGACTGGCCACGGGTCGCGACGCCATCGTCGTCGTCGATCACGCCTACCACGGTCGCACCAACCTCACGATGGCCCTGACCGCAAAGAACATGCCGTACAAGGACCGCTTCGGCCCCTTCGCTCCCGAGGTCTACCGCGTTCCCACCTCGTATCCCTACCGCGACGGTTTGTCCGGCGCCGAAGCCGCGGCCCGAGCTATCGCCGCCATCGAGTCCTCGGTGGGCGCGCACAACGTGGCCGCCATTTTGATTGAACCCATTCAAGGTGAGGGCGGCTTCATCGTGCCGGCCGACGGTTTCTTGCCGGCGCTCGTCGCCTGGACCCAGGCCAATGGTGCGCTCTTCATCGCCGACGAAATTCAAACGGGCTTCTGTCGTACCGGTGAATGGTTTGCGGTTGACCACGAAGGCGTCATTCCCGACATCATCACGACGGCCAAGGGCCTCGCCGGTGGCATGCCGCTCGCTGGCGTTACCGGTCGGGCCGAAATCATGAATGCCGTGCACGAAGGTGGACTCGGCGGAACCTACGGCGGCAACCCCGTGGCCGCCGCGGCATCACTCGCCACCATCAAGACGCTGCGTAACGAGAAACTGCACCTGCGCGCCCGTGAGATTGAGGCCCTGGTGGTACCAATCCTCAACGCCGCGAAGGCCGAGTGCGCCACCATCGGTGACGTGCGCGGTCGGGGAGCAATGTTGGTCGTGGAGTTTGTCGAGCCGGGCACGAAGACCCCGAACGCGGTGCTGACCAAGGCCGTCATTGACTACTGCACGAAGCGTGGCGTGGTCGTAATCTCGTGCGGGACCTACGGCAACTGCATCCGCTTACTGCCGTCACTCACCATTACCGATGAGCAGCTTCGCGATGGACTCGGTGTCCTCGTTGAAGGAATTCGCCAACTTAGTTAGCGATGCAGGCGCCGGTGGAGACCGTCGCTGCGAAGTTCACCTTGGCGAGGTCCGCTCGAATAACCGCGGACGGTACGGCGTATGCCGTCGTGTCTTGCGAGGTAGATCGCGAAACCACGATGCCGATGACGTGACCATTCACGAAGACTGGGCTGCCGGAGTTGCCGGGCTGCACTGCCGCGTTGAGTACGGCGAGCGAGCGATCAAACGTGGCCCCACCGTAGAGATCTCGGCTGCGGGCAGTTATCAAACCGGCGAAGGCACTGGGCGTAACCGTCAGCGGGCCATCGAGCGGATAGCCCACGACGGCCGTCGCGGTGCCCCGAGCGGGTGGATCGATCAGTTGGAGCACGGGAAGCGTTCCCGTGGAGACTGATAACACCGCGAGGTCATCACGGATATCGACGAGACGAACTTGGGCACGTTGTCCGTTCACGCGAACCATCGATGCGCCGGCAATGACATGGGCATTGGTCACTACTTCATTGCGACCGATAACAAAGGCGGTCCCTTCGTGGCTCGCACCGCAGGCTCCCGAGGCGATCACTTTCAATACTGCCGCCGAACGGTTACCCACCTGGAGGCTCGTAACACCACTCGACGGCGTGGTAACCGTCGGCACTGACGGGGCCACGATGTCGGCAAAGACGCTCGGAAAGTCGGCACCGCGAAAGAGACTGGCCAATTTGGCTTCAACCGTGGGCACTGGCGGCATCACGTGGTCCAACGCCACCAGAATCTTGGACTGACTAATACCGCCCGCCAGCGAAAACCAGGGGGCGTTGACTAAGACTCCGGCGAGGAGCCAGCAGCTCAACAGGGCACTGACCACACCGACGCCAGCCCCCACGCTCGCGTCGAGAGAGCCGAGGTGCATTTGGCGAAGCGAGTGGTGGGCCGCGCCACCGCAGAGTCGACCCAAGGCCGCGCCCAGAAAACTAACGACGACGACTATGCCGATAGCCGTCAACGGACGCCACGTCGCAGACGACACGTGATGCGCGAGTGGTGGGGCGCACCAAGTTCCGATAATAAAACCGGTGGCGAATCCCACCCAGTTGCCTACTTGCCGCAACGCCCCAGTGGCGCGCCCACGAAAGGCCGCTAGTACGACTACGGCGGCGATAACGCCGTCAATCCAACTCACGATGGAGGAGGCTTACTTTTTGAGGGCAGCAGCCATCAACCCGGGGATCTTGCGCCACGAAGGTGCCGCTTCGAAGGCCAGCAACTTGCGCATAACGGCCGCGCCATTCTTATTGGTGGCGAACCACGCCGGCGCCGGGTTGGATCGGAAGGGCCCACGAACGACTGACTTCTGAGGATTGGCAAACAAGAAAGCGTTACCGACGAAGCCCGTTCCCGACTGAATGTCGGTAATGACGTGACCGGGGTAGGCGCCCCAGACGGTGGTGGAGAACGCAAAGCTCATGGCGTGCCAGAGGTTGAGTCCGATTGATCCGTACCGCAGATCGGCCACGGCCTGCTCTACAGCGGCACCGACAACGGGGTCCTTCAGGGATGAGGGGTGCGCAATCACGGTGGCGGACAACGTTCCCCACACCACGTCGTTGCAGAACGTCACGGCGCGACGAACAAAGTCGGCCGCATCGGATGCCTCGAGGGCCGTCTCACTGGTGAGAGCGCAAAACGCTTCGACGTTGAAGGCCATATCGCCAGCGTTGTCGGGGTTAACGTCGCGAACAATCGTCCACGGCAACTGGTCGCCCTCGGGGTTGCCGAGCTGGTGTGCTTCGGGGTGACCGGCGAGGAATGCGGCGTGGCGATCCTTGGCGCCGGGGTAGTAGGCCCGTCGTGTCGGCAGCGCGGCCAACGTTGCTTCTAACGCCGAGAGGAACTCTTCGCGTTGTGGCCAGCCCTTGTGCGTCACAATGACACGGGGGGTCAAGCAGTTGAAGCCGGCGTTGTTCGAGATCATGGTCGCGACGTGGGCGGCCTGATAGGCAATGTCCTTTTCGCTCCACTCACCCGGCACGATGACCACGGGCGAAACATTGCCGAGCTCACAAGAAACGGGCTTCGTGACGAGGGGCTCGTTGGCGGCCTTGCGACGGGCACCTTCTTCACCGACGCCAAAGACAATGGCGTCGTGCGTCTTGTCTGAACCGGTGACGTGAATGTCTTCGACCTGGGCGTGATTCGTCAGGTAGGCCCCGGTGGCGGCACCGCCGCTCACGATGCGAAGGAATCCCTTTTCGATGAGTGAGGCCATGGCCTTTTCCCAGTAGGGGACGAGGTACTCATTAACGGGATTGGCCTTGAGGACAACAACCTTGCCTTCGGCAAAGAGTTTGGTCAACACGTCGCGTGGCCCCAGGGAGGCCACGTTGCCGGCACCGAGAACGAGGGAGACGCCGGCGTGCTTGGCGGGATCCTTATAGATCTCGGCCTGAGTCTCCTGGACCTGGGGCTCCGTGATTCCCGGTTCCATCCAGACTTCGCCGGTTATGCCGGAGTAGAGCAATTTGTCAAAGCCACTGCCGGGCAGAACCTGCACGGCGATGCGGTTACCGGGCTTGTGGCGCACGGGGCCGGGGTACTGGGGGCGCCCAGTCTCGACAATGTCCAACATGGACTGGTGAAAGGCGTTAGCCATGCGCATAAACGTGCCCACGCCACTGAAGAGCTCTTCGCCGGCCTCGACCGAGTCGGGGGCGTAACCCTTGGCCTCACACCCGGCGGCGGCCCACTCTTCGGCCACGGCGTAGGTGTCGGCGACAATTTGCGTCAGCAGGGCGGCGCGCTCACGAGGCGTAGTCGCCGCCCAGACCAGTGCCTTCTCCGCGACGTCAGCCACGGCGCGGTCGAGCACTGCCGTTTCGATAGAACCGTGGTCCTGATTTCCAGAAGTTGGTGCCGCGGCACCTCGCTGAGCTTGCAACATGGTTATTCCCTTCTCCGCTTGGAAGGCTACCCCCGTTTTAGCGAAAAATCGGTCGATGACTCGTGCCTAGACCCGACGAGGAAGGGGTCTAAAGCAGCCCTCGGCCATTGGAAAACTCCCTGAAACACCCTGCGGAGTGACACAACGAGGGGCCCCACTCTCTAGGCTTTTCCTGTTCGAAGGGCGAGAATGCCCTAATGAGGAGGAAACATCATGGCGTTTGAAGAGTGGGGCCCACTGGCCGGCTTGATTGGTACTTGGGAGAGTGGCTTTGATGGCCTCGACGTCTCCTTCCACAACGAGAAGGGCAAGGTCGCTGAGACTCCGTTCCGTGAGAAGACGACCTTCAAGCCTTTTGGTCCCGTCGACAACGGCGAGCAGATTCTCTACGGTCTCGACTACCGCACCGCCGCGTGGCGTGAGGGCGAAGACAACCCCTTCCACACCGAAGTTGGTTACTGGATGTGGGATGCCAACGAGCAGCAGGTCACCCGTTGCTTCTCAATTCCCCGTGCCTCGACGCTGATCGCCGGTGGCACCGTGGCCAACGACGCCAAGGAGTTCGACCTCGAAGCCGTTGTGGGCTCCAACGTATATGGCATCTTGTCCAACCCGTACCTCGACCGAATCGCGAAGTGTGTCCGTTACACCGTCACCATCAAGGTGACCGACGACACGTTCTTCTACGACGAGACTTCGGTCATTGAGCACCAGAAGACGCCGACCGTGATTATGCACACGGACCGCAACACCCTCAAGCTCGTAAGTCGAGAGGCCTAGTCATGTACCAGTGGTCCGAAGAACACCAGGCCATCATCCAGGTGATGCGCAGCTTCGTCGACAAGGAGATTCGTCCCCACCTCGACGAGATTGAGTACGAAGGCGTTCCTCCGTACGACATCATCCGAAAGATGTACGACGTCTTTGGGCTGAAGGAAATGGCGAAGGAGAACTTCGCCAAGATGCTCGAGAAGAAAAAGACTGGTGAAGAATCCAGCGTTCGACGCGGTGGCGGCGACCCCGGTGCCCAGTTGATCTCGACCATTGAACTCTGTCGCGTGAGCCCCGGCCTCGTGACCTCAATGGGCGTTTCCACGGGACTCGCCGGCGGCACCATCAACAAGCTCGGTACGCCGGCGCAGATGGAACGTTGGGGCCTCGACCTCATGACCTTTGACAAGGTCGGCGCTTGGGCCATCACGGAGCCAGACTCTGGTTCCGACGCCCTGGGTGGCATGACCACTACGGCCCGCCGCGACGGTGATGAGTACATCATCAACGGTTCGAAGACCTGGATCACCAACGGGCCCTTCGCCGACACCATCGTGCTCTACGCGAAGCTCGACGACGGCTCCGGTGAAGACATGCGTAACCGCAAGGTCTTGACCTTCGTCCTCGACAAGGGCATGCCCGGTCTCGAACAGAGCAAGCCCATGCGCAAGATGGGTCAGAAGGCCTCGCCGACTGGCACCTTGTTCATGACCGACGTCCGCGTCGGTAAGGACCGTTTGCTCGGTGAGACTGAAGACCCCAAGGGTGGCGGTCGTAGCAGCGCTAAGGACAACTTCGTTTCCGAGCGCGCCGGCGTGGCCTCAATGTCGCTCGGTGTTATCGAAGAGTGCCTCAAGCTCTCAATCGATTACGCGAAGAACCGTAAGCTCTGGAACAAGCCCATTTCGGACTTCCAGTTGATTCAACTCAAGTTGGCCAACATGGAAGTTGCGCGCGTCAACGTGCAGAACATGGTCTTCCAGTTCATTGAGCGGTCCGTCAACAACGCGCCGACCTCAATGGCTGAAGCATCCGCGATGAAGCTCTACTCCGCGCAGGCTGCCTGCCAGGTTGCCGATGAAGCAATCCAGCTGTTTGGTGGCAATGGCTACGTGTCCGAGTACCGCGTGGAGCAGCTTTCCCGCGACGCTCGCGTACTGCGTATTTATGCCGGAACTGACGAAATTCAAGTTGGCGCGATCGCTAAGGACCTGCTCCGATAACAGTCGGTTCTCTTTGCGGGAACAGGCTGGAAGGCAACTGTCGATATTTGGCGGCGGGGTGATCAGTAGTGACGCCTCTGCCGCCAGAAATCGGCCCAACTGGAACGTAGCCATCTACGTTTCTGCACATACGAAGTGACCGAGGGTCTTCTAAACTCTTGGTTTAACTTCCTCAACGCACGATAGGGACTACGTGAACGCTGTGCGGTACCGACTGATAAGCGCCTTGACGCTCACCATTTGCGCACTCGCCGCCACTCCGCTCATCAGTCGCGCGGTGGCTCAGACCGACCCCACCGCCTGCCCCATAAACACGTGGCCCACTTCGATAGCCGACCTCCCTTGGATGCAACAGAGTTACCAAGACCGCTACAGCCCGGAGCAGCTGGCGGCTCAAGTAGTGAACTGCGAAGAGCAGTTGCATCCCAGCAACGCCCTGGCCTCGGAAATTGCCCTCACCACGTTGCGTTTCGTGACCGGCACGCAGTGGCAGAACCAAAACAACTGGCTGACCGTGGTGGGGGCGCCCTATCGCTACATGCCGGACTTCAACTCGTTGGGGATTCCTTCGATCACACTCGAGGATGGCCCCGTAGGTATCCGATACCAACGCGCACCGGCCGCCTCACTGCCAACGACGTTTCCAAACGAGATGGCGCTAGCCGCCACAATGGACACCAGTGTCGCTGCGGCCTACGGTGATCAGCTCGGCATCGAAGCTTCACTGCTGAACTACCAGGGCATCCAGGCGCCCGACCTC
>WLKR01000038.1 GCA_009701115.1 Actinomycetota bacterium
TGCGTAGTGAGATGGTCTCCCTCGACCTCGTCGATACCCTCACGTTCTCTGACGGCACCGGAGTTACCTTTCACGGCAGCCGCCCCGGGGTAAGCGAACTAGATGTCACCGACAACCTCGTCACTCGAGCACTGGCCCTAGTGGGCCGGGAGGCTCGGGTCGAAGTCACCAAGCAAATCCCTCTCGGCGGGGGACTTGGTGGGGGGAGTGCTGATGCGGCGGCCGTACTGCGCTGGGCCGGCTTCTCCGATCTGCTGGCCGCCGCCAAGCTCGGTGGCGACGTGCCCTTCTGCCTCCTCGGTGGACGAGCACTGGTGGAGGGCATCGGCGAAATAGTTCGACCCCTCGACTTCGAGGCACGTACTGTCACGCTCTTTCTGCCAACTTTTTCTGTAAATACGGCCGAGTGTTACCGGGCCTTTGACGAGCTCGGTCAAGCGCCAAGTGGTCGGAACCATCTCACGGCGGCCGCTTGGAAGGTCGAGCCCCGATTGCAGGAACTCATGGGTTGGATCGACGCGAACTACGGCGCCAGCGTGCTGGCTGGTTCGGGTTCGACGGTTTTTGTGGAGGGCGACGTCCTGGACGGCACCGCAAGAATCGTGGAGTCGCCGGTCGGGCCGGTTGAAGTACTAGTAACCAGAACTATTCCGGCGTAGGCCAAAGCCCGCCGTGTTCGGTACGGTCGCTCGAGTGAAGTACTGCTGAAGTTGCGACTATTTGCCGGCGGCGCGACGCTGCCAGCGAGTCCGCTTCAGCATCTTCTTGTGCTTCTTCTTGCGCATGCGCTTGCGGCGCTTCTTAATTAGTGAACCCATGGTTTGAAGATTGTACTAGAAGTTCCGGGCGCCTCCGTTCTGGCGATTCCCCAGGCTCCCGAAATGTGTCGCCTCGCCTCCGCTCTTATGCTTGAACGGACCCTCAGCGCAAGAAATTAGTCGTTGTCACTAACGGAACTATGAGATCTCGACGCCCTATCGCCACCACGCTCCTCGCGCTTCTGCTCCCCGTTGGTAGGACGACATCAACGACGGTGCCGTAGTTTCTACGGCTGAGCCGCAATGATTTTTTGCACCGTGAGGGCCTGACGGGGGCATCCGCGCACGGCGAGCTGGGCCGAACGACGAAGTTCGCGATCACTCTGAGGGAAGGCTTCAGCCTGCAAGATCGGGTAACCCCATTCGTCAAGCGTTACGAGTTCGGGCGCTAACTCGGCACAGTGGCCAAAACCGTCACAGCGAATGGGGTCAACGACAATTCGAAACGTTACGGTGCGACGCATTATTCCCACTCCAAATCTTTGACATCACTCTGGTGCGGGATATAGCTGACCCGCGGACTCTGGGCGAACTGACAGGGATGGCCGGCGGCGTGATGATTGAAATCCTCCGCGAAGACGTTGAGGGCCGTACGCACAAAGCGAATAACACCGTCGGGGTGGCGGCAGGCGCCACGGCCCTCAACGACGTCGCTCCGGCTCGAGAGACGTGCCAGTGACTGGGTGGCATTGCGGCCCGAGGCCAGGGCCTTGAGGTCTTCGGCCATCGCGGGCAGACCAAAAGCACAGGGCCCACACTGCCGGGCACTCTCTTTGGCCATGTAGTCAACGATGCGAGCGCACTCGGCGACGCCACAGCTCTCGTGGGGTAGCGCCATGATCACGCCGGCCCCGGTGCCGGCCCCGAAGGGCCGGAGCGAGTCGTCGTCGAAGCCGACATCGAGATGCTTACCGTCGAGCCACGTTCCGCCGTAGCCACCGAGCAGGAGGGCCCGTGGTTCGTAGGTAATACCCGCGCCCACCAGGATCGAACGGATTGGCGTGCCGTAGGGCACTTCAACTACGAGAGCCTTGCCGTTACCCGTTACTGAAGTCACCGTGGTGCCGGGCCGCGTCGCGGTGCCGACGCTACGGAACCACTCGGCCCCGTGTCGGGCAATCAGACCAATATTGGCGTGCGTCTCGGCGTTGTCGAGCAGGACGCCACCGCGACCAATCTGAAGGATCGAGGGTCGCGTGGGGCGATACTGCGGCAGAGTCTCATTGTTGTTGAGCCAGTGAACCAGCGCCGACTCTTCTCCGGCGACGTATCGCCCCGGGGGTGACTGCACTTCGAAGCTCGGTCCCTGGAGTCGCTTGGCGCCGCGCTGGGCGATGGCCGCTTTTACTTGAGCGATTGTCTTTACGTGTTCACGAGCGATACAGACAATGACTGAGTCGGCGTTTAAGAGATTGGCCAGGACCATGGCCCCGTCGAGTACGAGGTGGGGATTGGTCGCGAGCAGCATGCGGTCCTTGTGGGCCGCCGGCTCACCCTCCATGGCGTTGACGACAACGTACCGGGTGGCTCGACGTTGCTGGAGTAAGAACTCCACCTTCTTGGCGGTCGGAAATGCCGCGCCCCCGCGACCAGTAATGCCCGATTCGCGCAAGACGGCAATGGAGATGGCGAGTCCTCCAATCGCCCCGAAGTTGTCCTCGTGCTCGGTCAAGTTTTTCGGATGGTCGAGGTGATTGGCCAGTACGCGTCGCGTGGTGAGTTCCAGGGTCACGGTTATCGACCCTTCGACTGTTTGAGTGGAGAGAGGGCCGTGCGACCAACGGCCCGTTCGGGACGGCCCACAATGCGCCAAACCGTGGCTAGGAGAACTACGGCCACGCAACTACCGAGCACGATGAGCCCCCACCGAGAGCGCTCGTCCGTTCCGACGAGGTAGGAGTGGATGGCCGCCGCAATAAAGCTGGCGTAACTCGAGAAGTGAATCGCCCGCCACGCGCGAGGGTCGATGCGTTCCTTGAGTTGGCTGGAGAGCCAGACGGCCAGCATGAGGTCCAGCGCGACCGTGCCAATGGCGACGGGTAGTCGCTTGTAGTTCGAGGTCATTGGCACCACGGCCGAGATCCAGTGGATGTTGACGTAGGTGTCGATGACTGTGGTCACGACGTGAATGGCTACGAAGATCATGGCGAGGAGCGAAATCGAACGGTGCATCTCGGTGATCTCGAAACGCCCGACGCGACGTCCACCGACGCGAGTGGAAATCAAAATGCCCAGCACGATGACGAGAGTGAGCATCACGAGAGAGATGACGCCGCTGATGCGCGAGGTGTACCAGATGTACGGAGAAGTAAGGGCAATCACGATGCAACCTCCTGGGGCCACCCACCCACGCACAGCACTTTGCCGTCGTGGTCTACAAAACGTGCGGCCCAACCGGCCTGGGTCACGTAGTACAGCGCTTCTTCGCCCCACAGCAGTGACGCGGTGCTGAGGGCGTTGGCGGTGAGGCACGAGTCGGCCGCCACTGAGACGGTGCGCCACGGTGATATCACGGGTGCCCCCGTGCGGGGGTCGATGATGTGGTGAGCGCGACCAGTGCCGGTGGACCAGTTGCGAACCAGCGTGGAAGAAGTGGCAACTCCGCCGGAGGTAATGCCGATCGGGGCGCCAATGTGTTCGGCGTCTTCGGCTACGCCGACGGACCACGGCCGGACCGCGCCACCCACGGCGACGTCACCACCGAGTTCGACGAGTACGGGCGTGTGGCGGCCAACTTCTCTCGCCACCTGGTCGGCGACGAATGCTTTGGCGCTGGCCCCAAAGTCCAGCCGCACCCCGTTGGGTGAAAGTCGACGAGTGTCGCGATCGAGTGCAACGGAAAGGAATGATGCCGCGGGGCTCACCGAGGGTGGTTCCGAGCGACCATCGCGTTGCACGTCGTCGATGTCGGCGTCGTAGCCCCAGGCTTCGAGGGCGTCCAGGACCGTAGGGGTGCAAAGACCTTCGGATACGTCGTAGGACTCGAGGGCGGCGTCAAAGAATGCGATGAACTCTTCGGAGACTTCGCGCGTCCCCCACGGGTTGGCGTTAATCGCGCTGAGCTCGGATGTTGGAAGAAATCGGTTCACGGTTTGATCACCGGCCGCTACCCATCGCCACAGTGTCTCTTCGGCCAGGGTGGCGTAGTTCTCATTGTCGACGGCCAATGTGCCGCTGACGCCCCAGGTGGTAAAGCGCACGGACTACCAGCAGCCCAAAAATTGACCCGAGGCACTGGTGTGGCACGTGGTGGGGTGCGTTACCGGCACCGTTACTGGGGGTGTCCAGACAGTTGTCGTTGTGTGGGGACCAGTCGTGGTGGTGTGTTGGCCCGGAGTCGTCGTCGTGGCGTGGCCCGGTGTCGTTGTTGTGGGGTGACTAACCGGCGTGGTCGTTGTGGTGTTGAGGGGAGTCGTCGTGGTCGCGGGGGTGGCTGCGGCGTGCGACATGAGCCCAACGCCAACGCCACCGGAGGCGGCGGCGAAGACGAAGACAGACTGAGCAATACGGCGCGACCGGTCAATGCGTCGGTCTCGTAGGGCACTTGGCGGACGATTGTTCATGGCTCTAACTCTCTACTTTGCTTCGGGAATTTCTAAGGTGAAGGCTGCCCCACCCAGGGTGTCGGAACTGCCAACGCGAATGGCGCCGCGCGCCTCGCTGGCGACTTGGGCCACGATGGCCAGACCCAACCCCGAGCCGGGCATGGACCGCGCCGACGGGCTGCGCCAGAAGCGATCAAAGATGAAGGCCTGCTCGGCCTCGGGAATACCGGGGCCGTTGTCTTCCACGCGAACGGTGCCGTGGCGAACATCGACCTGCACCCGTCCACCGACGGGGGAGAACTTGATGGCGTTCCCGAGGAGATTGTTAATGGCCCGGGCGAGGCGATCGCGACGAGCGACCACGGTCGAGGGTGACGATGTCAGTTCAATCGTGATGTCCTTAGTGCGGGCGTGGGTGCGAGCGAGGTCCACAGCCTCTTGAACGAGATCATCGAGGTGAAGAGCCACCATGGTTCCTTCGCTACTTTCGCCGCGAGAGAGTTCGCCGAGGTCAGTGACGAGTGCGGCCAGTTCGTCGACTTGAACAATCATGTCGGCAACGAGCTGCTGGCGATCTTCTGGTGAGAGGCGATCAATCTGTTGGAGTACTTGGGCGTTAGTGCGCAGCGAAGTCAACGGTGTTCGCAACTCGTGGCTGGCGTCGAGCACCAGTTGGCGCTGCAGTCGTTGACTGGTTTCCACCGTCGTCATGAGTTTGTTGAACGTGCGACGGAGTCGACCCAATTCGTCCTGACCGCCCTCATCGAGGCGTTGGGCCAAATCGGTCGTGTCGGCAATCTCTTCGATGTCGTCAGTCACCGACTCGAGGGGGGCGAGAGCCGCCCGCGCCGCGAGATAACCCAACAGGGCGGCTAAGAGCACGCCGAGCAGCGTGAGCAATGTAAGTGCTCGAGCGAGCGAGGAGAGCTGGTGGCGCTGGCCAGTGATGTCACTGGTGAAGACCTGGGCGGCGTTCTGAGTGAGAACGCACTCATCTTGCGCACAGGGAATCTCCGTTCCGGCCGGAACCGGTACGACGTACTCGCGGAAGGTGGACTCCCCGACGCTCACCGTGAGGAAGCGGGGGGAGAGTTGATTGCGGGCCACGTCGATGACGGCAGCCTCGACGGGAATCTTGCGGCCACCGTAGACCGAGCCGTCGGCGAGGATCAGTTCGAATCCCGATCCACGAGCGTGCTCGGCGTCTTCGTCACCGTACGACGGCGCTGAGGCGGTGTGAACCAGCGAGTCGTCCACCGACTGAAAGATGGCGTGTCGAGAGATGAGAAATGCCGTGCCACAGGCCAGCGCAATAGCCAAACTGACGGCCACCGAAGAGGCCACGACGACGCGGACACGAAACGTCATGCGCTGCGCAGTGAGTAGCCGACGCCACGAACCGTTTGGACGAGACGGTGTTCTCCGGCCTCTTCTAATTTCCGACGAAGGTAGCCAACGTAGACGGCGAGCGAGTTGGTGCTGGAGTCAAAGTTGTAGCCCCAGACCAGATCGAGAATCTGGTCGCGGGTCAGCACCTGACGGGGGTGGAGCATGAGGAGCTCCAGGAGATCAAACTCGATGCGCGTGAGTGGCACGGCCCGTTCCCCTCGGAAGACTTCACGGGTTGATGGGTTGACCGTGAGGTCGTCGAACTTGAGTACACCCTCATCTCCGGTGCGGGGGGTGTGACGGCGCAACAGGGCGCGCAGTCGGGCCGTGAGCTCAGCGAGATCGAAGGGCTTAACGAGATAGTCATCGGCGCCGGCATCGAGTCCCTCGACGCGATCGTTAACGGCGTCACGGGCCGTCAGCATCAGAATCGGGACGTTGTCGCCGGCCCGTCGAATACGACGGCAGATTTCGAGTCCGTCAATGTCGGGCAGCTGGAGGTCGAGGACGATGGCGTCGGGGGCGGCCGTTTGGAAGGCGCGCAGGGCCGAGGTGCCGTCGCCGTGGAGTTCGACTTTGTAATTCTCCATTTTGAGGGCGCGGGAGAGGGCGGCCAGAATTGCCGGGTCGTCGTCGACGATCGCCACCGTGAGGAGCGTTTCGGAACTGGACGTCATGGCGACCTCTCGGTTGGTTGATCTAACACCTCTAGTATTAGATGTCTGACCTAAGAATGGTTGTGGATTTGCTAAGAATCTACGAAGATTCCAGGAAAGACCTTGGCGGGTAGTTCAATCGGCAGAACAGCGGGTTTTGGTCCCGAAGGTTGAGGGTTCGATTCCTTCCCCGCCAGCCACTGGGCCTACATCGATTGCAAGATGTTGGCCATGATAAGCGGGGCGTCTCCTTGAACGGAGTGCCCCGCATTTTCAATTTCAATCACCGTGGCGTCCGGGCGCAGGCGAGCGAGCTCAGCGACGTCGTCGTTGTCCACGACCGAACCCTTCGCTAATCCCCGGAGCAAAGTCACCGGGAGTGGCAGGTCGCGCAGCGTCTCCCACAGGTTGCCCGGTTGCGGTGCTTCGAGGGTGGCCGGGCCGTGCTGCTGGTGGCGCCACACCCACGTGCCGTCTTCGCGTTGCAACGCGTTGTGGAGAATGCCGCGACGCAGTGATGATTCGGACCGCGTCGGGTTAAAAGCCATAGTGCGTTCCAGCAACTCGTCAAAGCGATCGAAGGTCTTGGGTCCATTGACAAAGTCGTGAATGTGCTTGGCCTTGACTCCGTTAACACCGGGAGTGATGTCGACCAGCACGAGATGACTGAACCGGTCGGGATGCTGTGCGGCGAACTGAATCGCCGTCAAACCACCGAGGGACATGCCGACGAGGATGACCGGCTCGCTGGGCAGGGCATCCAAGATGGCGGCGAGGTCACGGGAGTGGGCCGCTGAGGCCGCGAGGCCGAAGGGACTGGCGTCGGAATGTCCGTGACCGGGCAGATCGACGGCCACGAGACTGCGCTGGAGGGCAAGAGCCACGGTGTCGAAAGTGTGGGCGTTCTGCGCCCCGCCGTGCACGAAGAGGAATTCGGCTGAGCTTGAACCCCAGACCAATGCGCTGAGCTCGCGCGTCGCATCGACGGCAAATCGCTCGCGACGAACCGGGGGCACGGGCAGGTCGAGATCCCACTCACTCAGATTTTCGTGGAAGAAGGAAAACTCGTCGTAGGCAATTCGTTCCATGCCTCGAATCGTAGGTCGCTCTGGTAGAGATGAGGGCATGATTCAACCGACCTGTGTTGTCGTACTCGCCGCCGGTGAGGGGACCCGAATGCGTTCGGCCCGACCGAAGCCTCTCCACCATCTCTGTGGCCGCCCCATGGTGGTGCACGTGCTGGACGCCACGGCCACCGGTGATGACGTCGTAGCCACCGTCATAGTCATCGGACATGGCGCCGAGTGGGTCGAACAGGCCGTGAGCGAACGGGCCGCGAGCGAGACTCTGCGCTTTGTCGAGCAGCACGAACAGTTGGGCACGGGCCACGCCGTTTCCGTGGCCCTGTCGACGATTGACGAAATCATGGGTGACCGCGACGGTCACGTCCTGATTGTCCCGGGCGACACCCCCTTGCTGCGGGCGAGCACCATCCAGGCTCTGCTTACCCAACACGAAGAGAGTGGTGCCGCCCTCACCGTGTTGACGGCCGTGGTCGACGACCCCTCGGGCTACGGCCGGATTATCTATGGCCGCGACGGCAAAGTGGCCAAGATTATTGAAGAGCGAGACGCCTCGGAATCTGAACGCCAGATTCACGAAATCAACACCTCGATCATGGTGGTGCGCCGCAGTCTGTTGGGGGCTGGTCTTCGCATGGTCGGTCGACAGAACGCGCAGAACGAGTACTACCTCACCGATCTCATCAACGTTCTCTACGAGGGTGGTCACCCCACACGTTCCTTCGTACTCGAAGACGCCAGCGAAGCGGCCGGTGTGAACGACCGGGCCCAGCTAGCTAGCGCCGAACGAGAACTGCGCCGCCGTATTAATGACCGATGGCTGCGACGTGGCGTCACGATGTGGGACCCGGCCA
>WLKR01000039.1 GCA_009701115.1 Actinomycetota bacterium
GAAATTGGGGCCACGTCCATTCAAATCTTCACGCAGAGCCCCCGAATGTGGAAGCCCAGCCAGTACGCCCCAGAGGTTTTGGCTAGCTACCGCGAGGCGGCGGCAGCCCATCCCAGCGTCAAGTCGACCTTTTCTCACGCGACCTATCTCATCAATCTGGCCTCCGACAACCCCGAGCTCTACGAGAAATCGGTGGCCTGTCTGACACACAATCTGTCGGTGGGCCGCGGTATGGCCGCCCAGGGTGTCATCCTGCACGTCGGTAGCCACAAGGGCACGGGCTTTGAAGAGGCCTTAGAACGCGTCTCCGAAGGTCTGATGCGCGCCCTGGACGAGGCCGACAGCGCACCAAAGGGCGTCGCCGACTGTCCGATCTTGATTGAAAATGCGGCCGGTGCCGGTGGGACCGTGGGCCGTTCGCTGGAAGAAATCGAGGCCATCATCGAGGCCTGCGGTGGCGATGAGCGCCTCGGACTGTGCATTGACACTCAGCATCTCTGGGCCAGCGGATACGACTACTCCACTCTGGCGGGGACGAAGAAGTTGATCAAGGAAGTCAATGACCGGATTGGTATCGACCGCTTGGCCTGTTTTCACCTCAACGACTCCAAGACTGAACTTGGTGGCAACAAGGATCGCCACGCCAACCTGGGCGAGGGCACCATTGGCACGGCCGGCCTGGCTCCGCTACTCGGTCACCCCAAGGTGCGAAACTTGCCTTTGATTCTTGAAGTACCCGGTGACGGTGACGGACCTCGCGCAAGCGACGTCGTTGCGGCCACCAAGCTAGTTACCGAAGGCGTCGCCCTGTACGCCAAGAAGAAATAAGGAGTCGCTATGAGCGAATTTCGTATTGAATCCGACACCATGGGGGAGATCGAAGTCCCCAGCAATCAGTACTGGGGCGCCCAGACGCAGCGCAGTCTGCACCACTTCGAAATCGGCCACGACACTATGCCACCGGCTCTCATTCGTTCCTTCGGCATCTTGAAGTTGGCCAGCGCTCGAGTGAACCACGCGCTCGGCAAACTGGACGGCACGAAGGCTGAACTCATCGAGCGTGCGGCCCGAGAAGTGGCCGACGGCATTTTGATGGATGAATTCCCACTACGTATTTGGCAGACCGGTTCGGGCACCCAGACCAACATGAATGTCAATGAAGTGATCTCTAACCGGGCCATCGAAATGGCCGGAGGAGAGCAGGGTTCGAAAAAGCCCGTCCACCCGAATGACGACGTCAACATGAGTCAGTCATCCAATGACACGTTCCCCACGGCGATGCACATTGCAGCCGCTTCTGAAATGACCTCACGATTAGTGCCGGCCGTGAAGCATCTGCGCGACGCCATCGATGAAAAGGCCAAGGCCTACGTCGACATCGTCAAAATTGGCCGCACCCACCTCATGGACGCCACACCCTTGACGTTGGGTCAGGAGTTTTCGGGCTACGTCAGCCAGTTGGATGCCGACCTCGACCGACTGCAGTTGGTTCTGCCGGGCCTGCTGGAACTGGCCGCTGGCGGCACGGCCGTTGGAACCGGACTCAACACCCACCCCGAGTTTGGCGAGCGCGTGGCGACCGAGATTGCCGGCCTCACCGGACTGCCCTTCGTCACCGCGCCCAACAAGTTCGCCGCGCTCGCCGCTCACGACGCCCTGGTCTTTGCTCACGGTGCCATCAAGACTCTGGCGGCCAGCTTGATCAAGATTGCCGACGACCTTCGCTGGCTCGGTTCGGGTCCTCGTAGCGGCCTCGGTGAGTTGCAACTCCCCGAGAACGAGCCGGGTTCGTCAATCATGCCGGGCAAGGTCAACCCCACCCAGAGCGAAGCCATGATCATGGTGGGTATTCAGGTCTACGGCAACGACGCCGCTATCGGCATGGCCGGCAGTCGCGGCAACTTGGAGCTAAACGTCTGCAAGCCCGTGATCATCCACAACTTCTGCCACTCCATTGACTTACTCACCGACGCCTGTCTACGGTTCACCGAGTTCTGCGTGGAAGGTCTTCAGCCGGACTACGAGCAGATACAGCAGCACTTGAACAACTCGTTGATGTTGGTGACGGCCCTGAACCCCCTAATTGGTTACGACAAGGCGGCCCAGGTGGCCAAGAAGGCTCACAAGGAGCGCACGACGCTCCGCGAGGCCGTGTTGGCCTTGGGCTTCTTGACCGGTGAAGAGTTTGACGGCGCCATCGACCCGGCGGCGATGACGCATCCGTGACCCGGCCGCAACTCGCCTCGGCCGAGGAACTCGACCACTGGTTGCTGACTCACCCTAAGTGGAAGTTAGTGGCGGGTCATTTGCTCTTGGAGTGTTCGGTTCCTTATCGTGTCTCGGGAGCGCTCGCGGCCGCTTCGGTGGCATTAGCTGACGAGATTGATCACCACCCGATCATGACCATTGGCTTTGATTCCCTCCGGATTGAGATGTGGACCCACGACAAAGGCGGCATCACGGAACTCGATTTTCAACTCGCCACGTTTATGGACGAGTTTCTCGCCACGCGCCGTTAGGCGATTGGAATACCCCAGAGGGCCAGCCAGCGACTGAGGTCGGGCTCCACTGGTAATTCGTTACCCAAAAAGTTCTTAACGCGAATTTCAAGTTCGTTGTCGCGACGATTCGTGCCTCTTGGCGCGAAGGGGTAGAACGTCCCCGACTTGGCCAAGTAGACCAGTGAAACCGATCCCTCACCGGGCGGAGTCTTGGGCGTAAAGCCAAAGACCGTGCAGAGCAGCCGTGGCCCGAGACCGTGCTCGACCAGGGTGGAGTGGGCGCCGTGGGCTCGAGTCACGAGATTGCCCAAGTCGGCGTCATTAATAATGACCCAGGTGTAGCCGAGGTCGTCGACGCTGAAGGTGATTTTGCCCTCCGAATCACCCAAGGTGAGTAGTTGGCGAATCTCCTCGTCGCTTTCCAGCGTGCTGGAACCCGAGCCGGCCTTGTAGCAAACCCCGGCTTGGCCACTCGTCACTAGGTCGAGCTGCGTCTCGAGCGTGAGTGCGGCACTTGGGAGGGCAAAGAGCTGATCGAGTTTGGGTTCGACCTGTTTTGTCTTGCCAAAAATATTGCCGAGTAGGCCCACTACTGGTTCATCTCGCGCTCGAGGCGAGCCAGCTGGTCCAAGCGCTTCTGGAGCGAAGGGTGCGTTGAAAACAGTGCGCCCATGGAGCCCTTGGCGAGCGCTGGAGTGAAGAAGAAGGCGTTCATACCCTCAACACGACGCAGGTCGTTATTGGGAATACGGGCCATGTCGCCAGTCACCTTGGTCAGTGCGGAGGCCAGAGCCGAAGGCTTGCCAATCAGAATCGCCCCCGCGCGGTCAGCCGACAGCTCGCGGTAGCGAGAGAGCGACATGGTTAAGAGGAAGGAAACGACGTAGACGGCGAAGGAGACGACCATGACGATGAGCTCCATCATGAAGGCATTTTGGTTGTCTTCGTCACGACGGCCGCCGCCGAGCATGGCGCCCCACATGGCCATACGGCTGATGAGACCGGCAATCATGCCGAGGGAGCTGGCCACCGTCATAACGGCCACGTCGCGGTGAGCCACGTGGCTGAGTTCGTGGGCCAAAACGGCTTCGAGCTCTTCATCGTCTAGGCGCTGGCGAATACCTTCGGTGACCACGACGACGGAGTGCTTAGGGTTTCGTCCCGTGGCAAAGGCGTTCGGCATCTGCACGTGCGAGAGGCCAACTCGAGGCTTGGGCATGTTGGCCAAAACACAGAGCCGGTCAATCATGGCGTGGAGCTGCGGCTCCTCTTCGGGCGTCACGACGCGGGCGCCCATGGAGGCCATGGCAATCTTGTCAGAGAACCAGTACTGGCCGAAGATTAGAGCGAACTCGATGACGATTATTGCGCCAAGTCCAATTCCGAGACGAACGAGGGCAAAGCCGACTGCGACATAGAGCGCCATGATCGCTAGACCTGTGACGAACATCCGAGTCGTTAAGCCGTGATCACTTTCGTATCCGCGTGACGCCATGACTACTTTCCTTCCTCACCGGCACCGATGGCGCCGGACGAACCTGAACCGAGTTCTTGCTTCATGGCCGCGAGCTGAGCGTCCACGCTCGACGTGGCCGAGGCCTTATCGAGCTGAGCTTGGATGTCGTCGTGGGTCGACGTGAGATCGGTGAGGGCTCCGGAGGCCAGCAGTTCGTCGAGGGCGCCGGAACGGGCCTGCATCTCGGCGACCTTGTCCTGGGCGCGCTGCAGTGAAGCACCGGCGTCGGCCATTGATCCACTAATGCCAGCAACTGATTCGGCAATAGAGGACTGCGCTTCGGCCGCGGTGTAGGTGGCCTTGATGGTCTCCTTGCGGGTCCGGAAGGCTTCGATCTGAGTTTGGAGGCGCTGGGTGGCGTCACCAAGTTTCTCTTCTTGTTCGGCAACCTGAACGTGCTGTACCTCTAGGTCGGTCAATTGCTGCGCCAGCGCTTCACGGCGGGTGAGCGCTTCGCGAGCGAGCGCTTCGTTACCTTGGGCGAGGGCGGCCTTGGCCTGCTCGGCCAACTTGTTGGCCTGACCCTTCAGCTGCTCGGCCTGGATCTCGAGACGCTTACGGGCCGTAGCCACATCGGCCAATGCCCGACGCATCTTGGTGAGGTTGTCGAGCTGCTCTTCGTAGGAGAGATCCAGGGTCTCGCGAGGGTCTTCGACCTTGTTGAGGACCTTGTTGGTCTTGGCCTTAAAAATCATGGTCATTCGATTCAGCAGGCTCACCGGCGTCTCCTAGGTCGTCACACGAAGCACATTTGGCTTCCAGTACACATAGTTTGCCGTGAATGCGTGACTTTCAGACACAATAAGTTCAAGAAATCCTAAGAAAACTGGGATTCCCTAGTCACCGCTTGCGCTGATTTGAGACCACGTAAGGGCCGTAATGCCCAACTTCTCAGCGATGTCGGCCGGAGTCAGTGTTAAGAGTTCGCCGAGTGCCCCAGTCCGTGCCGCTGAGTCGCCAAGGACGGCTGCCACGTCGGGACTATCTATGGCGGGGTGGACAATCACTTCACTGATGCCCGCGGGGAGAGTTTCCAGAAGCTCCAGCAGGGGGAGACCCGGAGTCCAGTTCACCGTGTGGTCGGCGACGAAGTGTCCTCGCCGGCGGGCGATAGCGGTGGCGTCAAGAGAAGTCGACCCGAAGTTGTAGCCGTGACGAATGGGGAGGTCGTACTCCTCGGCCACGTCCAAGAAGACGTCAAAGAGGGCCAGGTGCCGAGCGACGACATCATCGTGTGACGTCAAAAAGGTTGGCGTCACGCCCAGAGTCTTGGCCCGTTCAATCTGCGCTACGAACTCTCGATAGACCTCGTCGGGGTCGGCGTGTTCGGCGGCATCCGATGCATCGATCGGGAATCCCCCTCGACCACCGAGGAGCGAGGGGGAGTAGGTCACTGGTCGCAACTCGAGTAACTCGTGCTCGGCGCTGAGTGCGAGCTGAATGCCGAGTTCAGTACCCAAGCGCGCCACGGCCTCTCGCGCAAATGGTGCCACCACGAGGAGCGAGGCGTCGCCTACGACACCGCTAGCTAGCGCTTGACGAATTCCTTCGTTGACGCCGTACGTGAGTCCGGCATCAGAGGCGCTGATGAGTACGGCGCGGGTCGTGCTGACGCCCAAGCGGTCAAGCGATTCGCTCACGACCGGGGAAGTTCACGATCTTGCGCGGTGGCCTGTTCGATGAGTTCGAGTCGGTAGAGCTCAAGCTCATTGGCGATGTGCTCACTGTCGAGTCCGAGGATTCGTGCAGCCAAGAGCGCCGCATTGGTGGCTCCGTTGATGGCCACAGTGGCCACGGGTACGCCGCGCGGCATTTGCACGATTGAGAGCAACGAGTCGAGGCCATCAAGTCGGGCGAGTTCGACGGGCACACCAATAACCGGCAGCGTCGTAACGGCGGCCAGCATCCCTGGGAGGTGGGCAGCCCCTCCGGCGCCGGCAATCAAAATCTTGAGTCCCCGTTCACGGGCACCGCGACCGTAGGCGATCATCGCTTCCGGGGTGCGGTGGGCGGAGACGACGTGTGTTTCGTGGTGGATACCGAAACGATTAAGAACGTGCAAGGCATCTGCCATCACCGGGTGGTCCGATGCGCTGCCCATGACTACTCCCACAATTGGATTCGACACGGTCTCTCCTTAGTTCGACGGTTGGAGTAACGCGGCGGCGTCCCACGCCGTCTTTGCAACTCCACTTCTATTATCGCCCACTGCGGTCACGTGGCCGAGTTTGCGTCCCGGACGCCACGACTTGCCGTAATCGTGGATGTTCGCGCCATCGATTTGGTGGGCCGCCTCGTAGTCGCCCGGGCGAGCGGTGCCAATGACATTGACCATCGTGACAAAGGCGCCGGTGGCGACAGGCGGCACTAAATCGAGTCCGGCCACGGCCCGCAGGTGATTCTCGAACTGGCTCGCGGTCGTGCCCTCAATAGTCCAGTGGCCAGAGTTATGTGGCCGGGTGGCCACTTCATTGATTAGAACACCCTTCGAGGTAGAGAAGAGCTCAATTGCCAAGACGCCTACGGCATTGACGCGCATTGCCACGGCTCTAGCGATGCGTTCGGCCGCTTCGACAACGTCAGCACTCAACGTCGAGGGGTAATTAACTTCGACACACATACCATCACGCTGCACGGTGTCGACGACCGGGTACGCAACACTTTCACCGGTACGCCCAGTAACGATGGAGACGGCCATTTCGGCCAGCATTGACACTCGCTCTTCAAGGACGACGGTACCGGCCGAGAGAAAGTTGGTGATTGTTTCGAGGGGATCGACGCCGGCGCCAAGTACGGCCACGCCCCGGCCGTCGTAGCCCCCGCGGGCCGACTTCACGACGACTCCTTCGGGGTGAGCGGTGATGAAGTCTTGAATCAGCGCTTCGTCAAAGTGGTCCAAAACCACGAAATCGGGAGTTGGCAGGCCTTCGGCGGCGAAAACTGTTCGCTGGTAGGCCTTGTCAACAGCGAATCGCAGTGCGTGTGAACTAGGAAAGACCGACCGCTCTTCGTCTTCGAGCGCGAGCACGGCCTCGAGATTGACGAGTTCGTGATCAAAGGTCGTGGCGTCGTTGCTTCGGGCAAACGTAATTACGTCGTCAAAGGAGTGGGCGGAGCCGAAGGCGACCTGGCGAAAATGTGAAATAGCGGCGTCATCACTCGAGGCCGCAAGTAGCGAGAGTTCTAGGGGGAGGGCTTCGGCCGCTTCGGCCATCATGAGAGCCAATTGGCCGGCGCCAATCACGCCTACGCTGGGATTACTGCGAGGGTCGATAACCTTCGGCACAACTAAAACGCTACAGGTAAAAAAAGGGAGATCCGATGCGCATCGCAACAGGACTTGATGTTGATGGAACGATTGAACAGGTACTGACTCGGGCTACCAAGCTTCGCGAGCAGGGATTCACCAGTCTCTGGGCCTCACAGATTTTTGGACCCGACACGCTGACGACCCTCGCCATCGTTGGTTACCAACTGCGCGATCTCGACCTGGGTACGGCCGTGGTGCCGATTCAGCCCCGTCACCCCAACATGCTCGCGGCGCAGGCCCGCACCGTTGAAGGGGCCATTGGCGGCCACCTCACCCTGGGCATCGGTCTCTCGCACAAGATGGTCGTAGAACGTATGTGGGGTATGTCATTTGAAAAGCCCGCGACCTACATGCGCGAGTACGTGGCCGCATTGGCGCCGATGTTGCGTGGCGAGGCCGTAACGACCAGCGGTGAGCGCGTGAGTGCCGTTGCAATGGGCCCACTCGGACCGAAGGACCCAGGAACACCAAGCCTGATCATCGCCGCACTCGGTTCGGTCATGTTGGACCTGGCCGGTCGCGAGGCCGACGGAACGGCCCTGTGGATGACCGGTCGCAAGACCATCGAGTCTCACATCACTCCTCGTATCCGCGAAGCTGCTGAGGCCGCTGGGCGCCCTGCCCCGCGCATCATCTGCTCGCTCCCCATCGTTGTCACCGACGACGTTGATGGTGCGCGAGCACGCGTGAATGAGACCTACGCCATGTACGGCACCCTGCCGAGCTACCGGGCCATGCTTGACCGCGAAGGTGCCGTTGAGGTGGCCGACGCCGCATTGATTGGTAGCAAGGCTCAAGTACTCGAGATGATGCAGGGTCTGGCGGACGCTGGCGTGACGGAGTTCTCCGGTGCC
>WLKR01000004.1 GCA_009701115.1 Actinomycetota bacterium
CTCGTCGAAGACTTCGCTACAGATTTTGATCACGCAGACCCCCAATGGGTGAACAACCCGTATCCCATCTGGGAAGACCTCCGCACCCGGTGCCCCGTGGCCCACACTGACCGCTACGGCGGCGCTTGGTTCCCCGCGACCCACGAGCTTGTGAGCCGCGTTGCCAAGGACACTGAGAACTTCACCAGTCGCTCAGTAGTTATGTCGAACCTCCGCCCGACCGATGAGGACCTGCCAGCACCGATTGGAATTGCCCCTCCGATTACTTCCGACCCACCATTTCACGCGATTGCCCGTCGCTTGGTGCTTCCCGCGTTTGCACCCGGTGTTGTGAACGCTCTTGAGCCGCAAATTCGCGCGCTCTGCAATCGTCTGCTCGACGACATGGGTGACGCCGCCGTTGTCAACGGCGGCACGCAGTTCGCGCAGTACATCCCCGTGGGCGTTATCCAGCAGATGCTGGGCTTCCCGCTTGAAGACATTGAGATGTTCCTGCAGATTGTTATTGATGTACTGGACTCAATCGACTCTACGGCCGAAGACCGCCAGGCAACGGCCGACAAGAATCGTGCGTACTTCGAAAAGCAGATTCAAGACCACGTCGACAATCCCCGTGATGACTTCACCACCTACCTCCTGAACGCCGAAATTGCCGGAGGCAAGCTAGAGCTTGACCACGTCATCGGCACGATGGTCTTGACGTTGGTCGCCGGCATCGACACGACGTGGTCAGCTATCTCTTCGTCGTTGTGGCACTTGGCGCAGAACCCAGACGACCTCGCTCGACTCGTAAACGAGCCCGAACTTATGGACGTGGCCGTTGAAGAGTTCCTTCGCTTCTACGCGCCAGTCACGATGGCCCGTCTCGTAGCGAAGGATCACGACTTCAACGGTTGTCCGATGAAGAAGGATGACTGGGTCCTCTTGGGCTTTCCAGCCGCTAACCGCGACCCTGAAGTATTCGAGGACGCCGACAAGTTCATTATCGATCGTCGAGAAAACCGTCACGTGGCCTTCGGCCTAGGCATTCACCGCTGTGCCGGTTCGAACCTCGCCCGACTCGAGCTCAAGGTGGCGATCCAGGAGTTCATCAAGCGCTACCCGACATTTACGCTGGAAAATCCCAGCGAAGTCACCTTTTCACCAGGTCAGGTGCGGGGCGCCAGGAACCTACCAATCCGCGTGAAATAAGGGGTTACCGTAATTTCTCCGCTGTAGTTGAGGTGAGACAAAACAGGTGTTATTGTCTCACTAACGCCACAAAGGAGGGGTTGTGAAGGTAGTTATCAACGCAGATGCCTGTACCGGTCAAGGTCGGTGCTTCGGTATCGCGCCCGAACTATTCGATTTCGATGACTTGGGTAACGGAGTAGTGAAGGGTGACGGAAACGTCACGCCGGAACTCGTAGAAAAGGCCCGCTTGGCTGAAGCCAACTGCCCCGAGCACGCAATCTCAATCGAGGAATAGTCATGTCGATCAAGCCCCCCGTAGAAGACTTCGCGACCGACTGGGACCACACGGACCCAGCTTGGGTTGCCAACCCTTACCCGATCTGGGACGAACTTCGTGAGAAGTGCCCAGTCGCCCACACTGACCGCTACGGCGGTGGTTGGTTCCCATCGACCTACGAACTCGTTTCAGCCGTAGCGAACGACACGGATAACTTCACGAGCCGTACCGTGGTTATTGGTAATGGTCGTCCGGGCGAAGATGCACCGCCAGCACCAATTGGTGTGGCCCCGCCAATTTCTTCGGACCCACCCTTCCACCACATTGCTCGTCGTTTGATCCTCCCCGCGTTCTCGCCCGGAGTTGTTAACACGATCGAGACGTTCGTGCGTGAGTACTGCGGAAAGTTGCTTGACAACGTTTCGGCCCAGGAGATTGTCAACGGTGGTTCGGACTACGCCCAGTACATTCCCGTAGCCGTTATCCGCCAGATGCTCGGCTTCCCGGAAAAAGACGAAGACTTATTCCGGGAAATCGTCCACATCGTTATGGAAGGTATCGATGAGCCCGACCTCGAGAAGCGAATCGCGGCCTTTGAGCCCATTCGCCTCTACATGGAAGAGCAACTCCAGGACCACATCGACCACCCCCGTGACGACCTCACGTCGTACCTGTTGAATGCCGAAATTGCTGGTACCAAGTTGCTCCCCGAGCACATTTTTGGAACCATCCTTCTGGTGCTCGTGGCCGGCATCGACACCACCTGGTCGGGCATCGCTTCATCGCTCTACCACTTGGCCACGAACCCCAAGGACCTCGAGCGTCTCGTAAACGAGCCCGAGCTCATGCCACTGGCGATTGAAGAGTTCTTGCGCTTCTACTCACCAGTGACGATGGCTCGCTTGGTTAAGGAAGACTTCGACTTCAATGGCTGCCCAATGAAGAAGGACGACTGGCTGCTACTGGGCTTCCCAGCCGCCAACCGCGACCCGAAGGCATTCCCCGACGCTGACAAGTTCATTATCGACCGTGAGATCAACCGTCACGTGGCGTTCGGTCTAGGCATTCACCGTTGTGCCGGTTCGAACTTGGCTCGTATGGAAATGCGCGTGGCTATCGAAGAGTTCATCAAGCGCTACCCGAAGTTCGAGTTGACTGATGCCGATGTAGTTACCTGGTCGCAGGGCCAAGTACGCGGCGCCCGCCACTTGCCACTCCGGATTCTCAACTAAGCGTTACTACTCGGCTAAAACGCCCGAGTCACTCTGGTCCGCCAGCTGTGGCTCGGGCGTTTTGCTGTCCTCGGTGAATTGCACCGGAGTTGCAGTACTTGTCGCATTCATCCGTGCTCTGAGGATGTAAAAACCAGCCCAAGTAGCCAAGACGATTCCGATGAGTACCAAAAAGAGCAGCGTGGTCTGTTGTAGTCCGGTCTCCACGCGGAGAACAACGCGGTCAATGAGTACGCGGGCGTATGGATCGGTGATGTCTATGTCTTGCACGCTGGATGAAAGGCGGGTGCTGACGAGTGCCAAGAACAACGTGGGGATACCGAGGGCTAAGCCAAATCCGAGGTATTGGAAGGTTCGGCGACGCACAATGAATCGTGCAACCACGAAAGCCAGACCGAAGGCGGCAATCAGAAAGCCCCACATTGCGGTACCGAATGCATCCAGGGGATTTCCCGACTCGCCATCGGCCTTCACGGTGATAGCAAGACTCGACAGGTCCGTTGGATGTGCCGGAATGCGGCTGTCTACGGCGTGCATAGCCCCGGTGATGCGGAAAAGTAAAGGACTCGTATCGATGATGGCAGCCTGATGGGTCACCTTGGCGGTGATGAACTTCATCGCTATGTCTCGGGCGATTTCTTGAGTCTGGGGGTCACGCACGGTGGCGGCTATGGCCGCCGCAAGTGCATCCTTGTGGGCGGCGAAGACCGGTGCGACATCTGGTGAAGCGTCCTTTTGGAGATTCGTCACCAGGAGAAGTCCGATGGCGTTGGAGCCTTCGGTGGTGGAAATAATGGAGAGTGCGGTGTCGACGGCCTGATTGGGGGTGCCTACGAGGGCATCTCCAGATTTAGCGATTCCCGCTACGAAGACAAACAGCCCCGCCAGTAGTAATAGAAGTACGGCGGCAACGCGACGAATGATTCCCATGATTCTCTCTCGATGGTGTGGC
This sequence comes from Actinomycetota bacterium, assembly GCA_009701115.1. The sequence goes on from WLKR01000004.1 coordinate 3,635, forward strand.
GCTCATTGTGTCACGCCAGACCAACCGATGGAGACCTAGAGGATGGTGGGCTTGCCCTCTTTTTGTATGTTCGACATCCACGCTTCGATTTCATCAACCGATCGAGGCAAGGCCACTGAAAGGTTGCGGTAACCCGTGTCGGTGACCAAGATGTCATCTTCAATCCGGATACCGATACCTCGATACTCTTCGGGCACGGTGAGGTCATTGGCCTGGAAGTAGAGACCCGGCTCTACGGTGAGAACAAAGCCAGACTGGAGATCGCCGTAGGCCGATTCATCGCGCGCGTTGGCACAGTCGTGGACATCGAGACCGAGCATGTGGCTCGTTCCATGCAGGGTGTAACGACGGTGGAGCTGCTTGTCGCGCCGCAGGGCAACCTCGGGTGTTTCCTTAAGAATGCCCCACTCGCAGAGGCCTTCGGCGATGATTCGCATGGCTGTCTCGTGTGGCTTGATGAAGGGCACGCCCGGTGCGATGACTTCAATCGCGGCCTGCTGAGCACGGAGCACGAGTTCGTACAGTTTGCGCTGGGCATCGGTGAACTTGCCGTTGATGGGCATGGTCCTTGTCACGTCCGCGGTGTAGAGGTTGTGACACTCCACGCCGGCATCGAGCAGTAGGAGATCACCATTGCGCACGACCCCGTCGTTGGTCGTCCAGTGCAGAATTGTGGCGTGGGCGCCCGACGCGGCAATGGTGTCGTAACCGACGTCGTTACCTTCCACGCGTGCCCGGAGATTGAAGACCCCTTCAATGACGCGCTCACCGTGCTCAACGGCCACCGGGAGGGCCCGCACTACGTCCGCAAAGCCTTTCGCGGTGTAGTCAATGGCTAGCTGGAGTTGCGCTACTTCAAAGTCATCCTTGACGAGTCTCATGTCACCCAGCGTTTCCACCAGTGAGTGATCGTCGGCGTGTGGCGGGACGAGTTGATCGACCTCACTGTCGAATCCTCGAACCACCAAGGTGCGAAGTGCAGTCACTCCGGCGAGGTCTGCGGCCAGTTGTTCTAGTGGTGCCGTTTCAATGCCTAGATACTCCGCAGACTCTTCGACACCACGACGAGGTCCCACCCAAAGTTCTCCGTATCGAGCATTAGTGAAGAACTCGTGGGTGAGATGGTTCCTGCGCTCGGCTACATACAGCGTGCTGTGGGGGACACCATTTTTTGATGTGATGACCAGGACGGTATCGGGATCGAAGCAGGCGGTGAGGTAGTAGAAATCGGTGCCGGGACGGAATCGGTAGTCCGTGTCATTTGCACGTACCTTGAGATTGCCGGTGGGGACCACGATGGCGGCATCGGGGAACTGATTTGCGAGAGCAATTCGTCGCTTGGCCGTGAATCCAATGGCGGGGTGCGGGGTGTTGTCGAGTGGGGCCGGCCCCCAGTGGCTGGTCATGTGTTCAAAGAGAGTGCGTGGACAGGCGGGGCGATGGGGCCCGACCCAGACCCAGTGCTCAGAAATGGGGTTTTCTTCAGAGACGTCTGGCTCGGGAATATTCGATAGTTCTTCGCTCACGAGACAAATCTACCGGCGCAGGGGGAGGCATTTTCGAAATATACGAGGAAGTACGGTAAGGAATCGGCTGTTGATGACAATTGCTAAGTGATGGTTTCCGTGCCCGTTGACGATTTCTATGACTTTGCTCACACGCACATGCCAACCATTGCCAATTTCGCTCGACGCCGTCTGTATCCATTAAATCCCGAAGAGCTCGACGACATTGTGGCTGATGTGCTCATTGTGGCGTGGCGTAAGCGTGATGTCATTCCCGTAGGAGCCGAAGCACCGTGGCTCATAGGGGTAACCAGGAAAGTGCTCGCCAATGCCCGCCGGAAGAAATACCGTCGCTCCGCATACATTCAGTCACAGCGAGCCGAAGGTACGCATCGTTCTGCTGAAGACCGCGTTCTCAAGGATGCGGCCGTGGAAGCCACTTTGGCCACGCTGTCCTTTGGTGATCGAGAGATCTTGATGCTGCACTATTGGGACGACCTGACAATCGAGCAAATCGCCACCACCACGGGAGCGACCGTAAATGCGGCCTCCGTCCGTCTTTCGAGAGCGCGCAAGCGATTCCGAGAAGCTTTTGCCAAGTTTGAAGAATCATGAAATTTTTGACGTTGTGGCGACATAACTAAGTACTGAAGGGATTACACAATGACTGATGAATTCGACCGCCTGCGAGCTGCTAATCCAGCCACGAACTCCACCTATATGCACAGTGACCTGGCCGCCGTCGCCCGTCGCGCTGAAATGCCAACTCCCAATGCGCCCACTCGATTCGCTCAGGGATTTCGCCTGAAGATGGCCTCCGCGGCCATGGCGGCGACCCTGCTCACCTCGGGCGGCATTGTGGCATTGGAGTCCGGCTCTTCGCCACTGCCAGTCTTGACCCTCGGCGCGGCTTCTTCATCCACCGCACCTAAGTCGGAGAGTCCCCTCGCCTCGGGCGGGACCAGTGATTCGAAGATTGCCGGCGGTAGTCAAAGTTCAATGAGGATCTGGGGAACGTATGTGTTTTCGGCGTCAGACCGGCTCTCATCATCGCCCGACCAAGCGCCGGTCTACAGGGTCTCTGGTTCGAGCGACCCCAGAGGTCTGACGATCGATCTCGCCAAGGCGTTGGGCATCTTTGACGCGGCTGTGGAAATCAAGGTGACCGACGGTGACTTTGGGATTCCTATTACGTGGTACGAGTACACGTCCGACAACGTGACCATCTCGGTCACTGCCAGTGAGCACGGCGCAACGACGTGGTCTTTCTGGTCGCCCACGGCGGGAGTCTCGAGTAGCGATTCCCTCAACGTGAACACAATTACTAAGCGTGACTTGGCTTCATGGTCGAAGGACGTGATCGACGGCCTGCGATTCGACCTTTCCCTTGGCGATGCGGCCTATTCGATCTATGGCGACCAGGGGAGTGTGAGCTACCAAGTGCTCGTCGATGGCATTGTGACCGACATGTCGGTGTCGCTGGGGTTTGACAACCAGGGAAAGGTGATCTGGGCAAATGGAAGCGTGGCGAAGTTTGACCGGGTCGGGAACTACCCGCTGATTTCGGAGACCGCTGGTGTTGACAACTTGTCCACTGGCTCGCTGTACGGTGGCGGTCCCGTAGCCATGACTGACGACGTCACCGGTGGGGTCGGCTCGAGCGATGTGATTCCTGTGATCGGATCGGACGACGCTCTAACTCCGCCGATTATCCAGGTTCTGATCACTTCAGCTACGGTGCAGCTCAGTACTCAGCAGATGACCGACGGCAGCGTCTGGCTTATCCCGATGTACGCGTACACCGGTACGGCGACCAATGAAGACGGCACCACAACGGAATCCACCTGGAGCACAATCGCGGTTGACCCTGCGTACCTAAAGATTTCCGTTAGCCCTACCCCGATTGTCTACTGATTGACCGATATTGTGCCACAGAGCCAACGCACGGGTCCGCTTGCGTTCTAGGCTCACAACGTGGATATTTCAGTTGAAAACATTGGTGACGTAGCGCTCGTCCGTTGGAATGATGGTCAGAATCGAATCAATCTTGATTCGATTGATCGCATTCGCACCATCTTCCGAGAGTTGGCCGAACGCGAAGGACCACTGGCCGTCGTGTGGACTGGTGCCGACAAGTTCTTCTCGAACGGCTTGGACCTAGATCGCTTTGGTAACAACCCCGAAGAGATGGGTGAAACGCTGATTCAGCTGGACCGACTCTTCGGACAGCTCATGGTCTTCCCTGGTTATCTGATTGCTGCCCTCAATGGTCACACCTTTGCCGGTGGTGCGATGTTGTCACTGACCGCCGACTATCGCATTATGCGAAGCGACCGTGGTTACTGGTGCCTCAACGAAGTAGATATCAATATGTTCTTGCCCCCCAACATGGCCGACGTGGTGCTTGCACGGATGCCGAAGAACTCCGCACTCGAAGCGATGAATACGGCCCGCCGTTACTCCGCAGTTGAGGCCAAGGAGGCGGGCATTGTTGAGGCGATTGCCGAAGGTGATGATGTTCTAGCTAAAGCGTTGGAATACGCCGCGGTGATTGCCCAAAAGAATCGCCGAGGCATTGCCACCCACAAGGAATACATCTTTGGGGACTTGGCGCGCCAACTGCAGGCTTAAGCCAACCAGCCCATGTCCTGGGCAATCTGCACGGGGTCAGCGATTACCAGTCCTGAATGAAGCTGCAACGTTCGGATTAATCCGGCAGCTTCAAAGAGTGATTCGTGAGTTCCGGTATCGAGCCACGTCGTGGTGCGCGGCAAGATGTCGACGCGTAGTTCACCGAGTTCGAGGTAGACGTTATTGAGCGCAGTGATTTCGATTTCACCGCGGGCGCTCGGCTTGAGCTCTTTGGCGAATGTACTCGCCCGTTCGTCGTAGAAATAAATGCCAGGGACCGCATAATTGCTCTTGGGGTCGACGGGCTTCTCCTCGAGCGACAAGACGCGACCTGATTCATCGAACTCCACAACGCCGTAAGAAGTGGCGTCAGCCACTTGGTAGGCAAAAATCTGAGCGCCCGAGACGCCATTGAATTTTTGGAGCTGCGTGCCGAGGCCCGGACCGTAGAAAAGGTTGTCGCCGAGAATGAGGCAGGATTTTTCGCCAGCCAGGAACTCTTCACCAATGATGAAGGCCTCCGCTAATCCGTTAGGGGCGTGCTGGGTGGCAAACGTGATGGAGATCCCGAACTGTGATCCGTCACCTAGTAACCGCTCGAAAGCGGGTCGGTCGTGAGGCGTTGTAATAATCAGGATCTCTCGAAGACCTGCCAGCATCAGCGTGCTGAGGGGGTAGTAAATCATGGGCTTGTCGTAAATCGGCAGTAACTGCTTCGAAACGGCTTTGGTAATGGGGTGCAGCCGCGTGCCGCTGCCACCCGCCAGAATGATTCCCTTCACGTAACTAGTCTAGGTCTGGTAAATCAAAGGTTCAGTTGAGGGGAAACGTCTTGAAGCTCGTGATTACAGGTGCGGCCGGATTTATCGGCTCACGGCTCGCGGAACGCAGCCTGGAAGAGGCTGAACGACTGGGCTACAACAGCATTGTCCTGCTCGACGCGTTGACGTATTCAGGACGGCGCGAGAATATGGACGCCGTACTACGCGACTCTCGCGTGACCTTTGTCCACGCCTCGATTAACGATGCCGAGATGGTTGATGAAGTATTGGCCGGAGCTCATACTGTTCTGCACTTAGCGGCAGAAAGTCACGTGGACCGCTCGATCCAGGGCGCCCAGCCATTCTTTATTACTAATGTTCTCGGTACGCAGCAGTTGCTCGAAAGCTCCCGTCGTGGTGGCGTCAGCAAATTTGTCCATGTTTCGACCGATGAGGTCTACGGATCAATCGACGAAGGCTCGTGGAGCGAAGATCACATATTGGAGCCCAACTCTCCCTACTCGGCGAGTAAGGCCGGTTCTGACTTGGCGGCCTTGGCGTACCACACGACTTTTGGACTGGACGTCAGTGTTACGCGTTGCTCCAACAACTACGGTCCGCGTCAGTACCCGGAAAAAGTCATTCCTCTCTTTGTTTCCAACTTGATTGATGGCATAAAGGTGCCGCTCTATGGCGACGGCCTCAATGTTCGCGACTGGCTCCACGTCGATGACCATTGCCAGGGCATTTTGAAAGTTCTTGAAGGCGGCCGGTCCGGTGAGATTTACAACATCGGCGGTGGCACAGAATTGACCAACTACGAGATCACGTTGAAGTTGTTGGAGCTCTGTGGTGCCAGCACCGACATGATTGAACCCGTTGCCGACCGCCTGGGCCACGACCGTCGCTACTCGGTGGACTGCGCGAAGATCTCCACTGAACTGGGCTATCAGCCGCTCGTTCCCTTCGAGGCCGGTCTTGAGGCCACAGTGCGTTGGTACTACGACAACGAAGCCTGGTGGCGTCCACTGAAGGCCGTGAAGAGTTGAACCTAGAAGAGCTTTCAATTGCTGGTCTCTTCAAGTTGACCTCACCCGTTTGGGGGGATGATCGCGGATTCTTTCGAGAGTGGTTCAAGTTGCCCGACCTCAACGAGGCGGGGATCTCCTTCACCGCCGCTCAGGCCAACCTTTCACGATCGGCTCGCAATGTTGTTCGCGGCCTTCACTTTTCCGTGGCGCCCGAAGGTCAGGCCAAGGTCGTTACCTGCGCCGAAGGCGAACTTGTTGATGTGATGGTGGACCTGCGCGTCGGATCGCCAACGTTTGGCAAAACCGAACTCGTCACCCTGCGCGGCGGAGACGGAGTTTCGCTCTATCTTCCTTCAGGTATTGGCCACGGCTTCTGTGCGACCAGCGACGACGCGGTTCTGGTCTATCTCTTGTCTTCGACCTACAACCCAACGGCCGAGTTGGAGGTTCACCCGTTTGATAAAGAGTTGATGGTGCCTTGGCCCCTGAGTGGGGAAGCCATTCTGAGCGCAAAGGATGCCGCAGCCCCGTCACTGGCTGATCGTCGTCTCGATAACACACTCCCGAAGTATTAGTAGTCCTTGTGAGCGCACTCTCTACGTCGGGGGTACTGGCACTCTTCGGCACGGTCTTTCTGGCCAGTGCTGTGGAAATGGTTGAAGCCTTAACCATTGTGGTGGCCGTTGGCATTACTAAGGGCTGGCGCTCAGCATTAGAAGGCGTGGCCGTCGCCCTCCTGGCGCTGACTGGACTCGTGGTCGTTTTTGGGCCGGCGCTCGCCAGCGTCCCGACGGCGTCCCTTCGAATCGTGGTCGGCACGGTTCTCTTGATTTTCGGTCTCCAGTGGTGGCGCAAGGCAATCTTGCGAAGCATTGGACTAAAGGCGAAGCATGACGAAGACGCAATATTTGCCGAGACGGTCGAGGAGCTTCAAAAGAGCCCCGCGAACACTCGAGATGCGGCCGCATTCACAATGGCCTTCAAGGGTGTCTTTCTTGAAGGTATTGAAGTGGTCGTCACTGTTATTACTTTGGGCAGCTCGGCCCACCGATTGGGCGTTGCGGCCACAGCCGCCGTCTCCGCTTTAGTGGTGGTGGCAGCCGCGGGTCTCATTGTGACCCGTCAACTGTCAAACGTTCCCGAAAACGCGATGAAGATGGTCGTCGGCATCATGGCGGCTTCTTACGGCACTTTTTGGATTGGTGAGGGCATTGGACTCCACTGGCCCGGAAAAGATCTCGCGCTTCTCGCCTTCGCATTGATCTTCGGCCTACTGACTTGGGTGGTTGTGCTCTCGCTGACTCCCCGCGAGCATTCAGTGGCGGTGACGTCATGAAGTTTGTGCGCGGATTTGGGAAATTTCTCTTTGAGTTCTTCATCGGTGATACGCCCGAACTTTTCGTTCTCGGGGTCGGAGTGCTCGCAACCGCCAGCGCCCTGCTTCATTTTCTGAATGCTCAGGCCCTCGTTATCGTGCTCCTACCCCTAATGGTGTTCGGGGGTGTTCTTGGATCGGTGCTTTTGGAGCGTCGGCGCAAGAGTCGCTAACGCACACGCGGTGCATGGACTACCGTAATTCCATGCTTCGTGGGCGTATTAGTTGGCTTGCCAGTTTGGCAGTGGTCGTCATCACGCTCGGCCTGCCACTCGCCACGTCCAGTCTGCGAGCCGCCACTGATCCGTGTGGCACATCGAGAACGAAGTTGGCCTGTCTGAATTCACTGCCGACGGCGGCCCAGGTGACGGAACATATTCGCCAAGGCCACGCCATCGTCAAGTTGCCAACGACACATCCAACATTGGCCTACCTGTCGAACACGGTGACAGGAATGAATTCGTTCTACATGCCAACGGGTCGATGCAACCAAGTAGCCCATCAGGCCGATGCCAGTCCTCCGTCAATTGCTGACTGTACATTTGGCAACGCCCGCGGTGGGAGCGCCAACACAATTGTTCTTACCGGTGATTCCCGAGCCGTGATGTGGACAACGTCATACGCCAAGTTGGCGAATGTGTTGGGGTGGCGATTGGTCGTCCTGGCTAAGCCTGGTTGTGTGGCTCAAACGGGTGAACTCACGTATCTCAACGTTCCCAATCGCCCCGGTCCGTGGGTGGCCTGTAACCACTTCCGTTCAGCGGTCATGAATGACTTGGCAATTTTGAAGCCAGCGATGGTGGTGGTGGCCTCTAACCCGGCAGCTTCTTTGGCCGATGGCCGCCGCACTTCGCAGAACGCCACCTTGGCTCATGACAATTCGCTGGAGTATCTCCAGCTGCTCAAGAGTGCTTCGCCCACGTCCTCATTCGTATTCCTCTCGGGATTCCCACTCTTGGTCAACACGGTGCCGGGTGTTGCCAATCCTGTTGCCTGCCTCGCCGCGCATAAGAAGGACATCCGCGTTTGTGACGTTCGTTCGAATAATTCCGCCAACGATGACCCCACCAATGTGGCCGTCACGCAGTCAGCGGTCGACGCCAACTTTGCAGTAATTAATCAAAAGCCTTGGCTCTGCACCACCACCTGCCCGGGTGTTATCAACAAGATGATCCCCTATGCCCGCGATGGGCTGCACATCAATAACACCTATAGCGACTGGCTGATGGGCGTGATGTGGCGATCACTGGCGGGTCTGCCGAATTCGCCCATCAAACTTCCAACGAACTAGACAATCCCTAACTGCTGGGCGAGGGCGGTGCCCATAACGGCCGCTTCGCAACCAAGTGCCTCGAGCGTTTTTACGTCGTCCATATGGCGAACACCACCAGCGGCCACAACCGCGATGCCCGTGGCGCAGAGTCGTCGGTACAGTTCGAGATCCGGACCGCCCATGGTGCCGTCTCGATCTACAGCGGTGGCGTGGATGCGAAGAACGCCCGCTTGCTGGCAACGCTCAACCGCCGCCTCGGGGGTCAGCCCGGAAGAGGCCAGCCAACCCTTAGTAGCGACGAAGCCATCTTTGACATCAATCGCGACGACTAGCGCCGATCCGATCGCTGTAACGAACTGGACCATGGCGTCGGGCGTCGCAAAGGCCGCCGTGCCGACGATGAGCCGAGTCGCCCCGGAATCAAGTAGCGCCACGGCCTGGTCGGGTGTTCGGATTCCTCCCGAAACCTGCAGGGGTGTAACGCCACTCGCACTTTGACACCTCGCCAGCACTTCTGGGCGAAACGCCCCATCACGAGCTCCCTGGAGATCGACAACATGGAGAAGGTCTGGCTCCGTGGCCGCTAGAACACGGGTTACGTACTCTTCTAGCGGTTGACGAAACAGCACGCGGTCGTAGTCACCACGCTCTAGGCGGACGGCATCGTCCCCGAGGACGTCAACGGCAGGGATGACTTGCACTCTGCCATAGTAGCACGCTAACATAGTGATATGACCAGCGGCAAAGTATCCCCAGCGACCGACGAAGGCCTCACGGCTCGTCGCTTCGACGACCTTGCCGAAGCACTCGTGGGCGTTCGTTCAGTGGAGCAGATGAAGAGTGTCCTGCGCGATCTTTGTACGGTGGCTGAACTCGATGCCATGGGGCAACGGCTTCAGGTGGCCGGCCTCGTCAATGAAGGTGTGTCGTACCAAGAAATCTCTCGTCAAACCGGCGCGTCCACCGCGACCGTCACCCGAGTCGCACACTGGCTGCGATACGGCGAAGGCGGCTACCTCGCAATTCTGAAGAAAGTAAGGAAATGACAAATCGACTGTCCTTAGCTATGCCATCTAAGGGTCGCCTTCGCGAACCTTCATGGAACCTGCTCGAAGCGAGCGGCGTCGCCCCGCAAGAGCCCGGAGAGCGCGTGTTGCAGACGTACTGCCGCAACGCTGATATCGACTTGCTCTTTGTTCGGGCCGATGATGTGCCGGAGTACGTCCAAGACGGGGTAGTGGACTGTGGAATTACGGGCCGTGATCTGGTTGCCGAAGGTAACTACGACGTGGAAGTTCTTCTCAGCCTTGGCTTCGGCTACTGCTCGTTACAGGTGGCCGTACCCAACGAAAGCACGTTCACATCTCTCAAGGATCTCGATGGTCTCCGCATCGCCACGTCGCACCCGACTATCGCGCAGCGCGCACTGGACGCCGCTGGCATTACTGCGGAGTTAATTTCGGTGGGGGGCTCAGTGGAGATTGCCCCTCGGCTCGGTCTGGCCGAAGGGATTATCGACCTGGTGTCAACGGGGAGCACGTTGCGGACCAACGGCCTGCGTTCCATCGAGACCATTTTTGAATCAGAGGCCGTCGTGATTGGTCGTCGGGGCGCTGTTGCGTCGCAGAATCGCAACACGCTGGTGACGATGCTCCAGTCAGTGATTGAAGCTCGCAAGAGCCGTTATCTCTTGTTCAACGTGCCAACCAAGCACTTGGCCGAAGTAGTCGCGGAACTGCCAACGGCCGGTTCGCCGAGTGTCTTGACCTTGGCCGATCCCGAGGTGGTTTCAGTTCACGCCCTCGTTCCCGCGAGTGATATTTGGGCACTAATGCCCAAGCTCGAGGCCAAGGGCGCCAGCGCCATTTTGACCTTGCCAATCGAACGGATGGTCCGATGAGTCGCACTACCAAAGTCGATAAGCAGTTCACGATTGAAGACATCGTGAATGATGTAAAGAATCGCGGAGACGCCGCAGTTGCTGAATGGTCAGCACTCTTAGACGGTGTTGAAGAACGTGCACCTCAGAAGGCTGTACCGAGTGGCGACATCCCAGGTGATGCCGTCCTGTTCGCGGCTGACGCTATTCGTCGTTGGCACGCCGCTCAGATGCCCGCAACCGTCACGATGGAAGTCAACCCCGGCGTCTCGCTGGAGCGTCGATGGGTCCCAATCCAAACGGTCGGCCTCTATGTCCCGAGTGGTCTGGTCTCTTCTCTGCTTATGACGGCGATTCCCGCCCAGGAAGCCGGTGTCGAAAAGATTGTTATCTGCACACCACCGCGTGGAGCTGAAAATGTCGCCGCCGCGGCCAAACTCATTGGCATCTCAGTAGTCTTTGTCGTCGGTGGCGCACAAGCGATTGCCGCGATGGCGTACGGCACTGCCACCATCCCGAAGGTCGACAAGATATTCGGACCCGGTGGTGGTGCGGTTAATACCGCCAAGTTGCTCGTGAGCCAAGTGGTCGCAATCGATCTTCCGGCCGGACCAAGTGAAGTTGTTGTGGCAGCTGACCCCGGTATTGAAGAGTCGCTAATCGAGCAGGAGCTGGCGGCCCAGCTTGAACACGGTCCTGATTCGCGAGCGTTTGTGGTGCGCGTCGGTGACGACCTTGACGCAGCCGTGGCTGAAATAGATGGTCACGCTGCCGAACACGTGGCCCTACTGGGACCTCGTGCCGAGTCTCTGGCGCCACGAATTCGCAACGCCGGCGCGGTGTTCGTTGGTCGGTACGCCCCGGTGCCAGCCGGTGACTACGCCACGGGAGGAAACCACGTTCTCCCTACGGGTGGTTGGGCACGCTCTACTGGGGGGCTCGGAATCGAGGCCTACATGAAGACCGTGACCATTCAACGAATAAGTGAAGAAGGCCTAGCCCTTCTCGCACCAACAATTGAGGCCCTCGCTGAACTCGAAGGACTCCCTAACCACAAAGCGACGGCCCGCCGATGAGCTCAACCCCACCACCACTCGCCGCCTACCAATGGCCGCCTTCGACGAACGAACTTGCTGAGCGCGTGGGTCTAGCCCCCGATCAGATACTTCGTTTTGACGGGAATGTGCCACCTCAAGCTCCGGCGACAGCACGCCCTGCCACCATTGCTAAAGCTCTGGCCGATGTCAATGAGTACGACCGTGGTCGCTACGCCCCACTGCGTGAAGACATCGCTCAGTATCACGGTGTTGAGGCCAATCAAATTGTCCTGGGTGCAGGCAGTGACGAACTCATCGTCCTCTGCGCTCGCATTTTTGCGTCAGGCGGCACGATCGCCACGGTGCCTTCCAACAGCTATTCGATGTATCGATTCGCGGCGGGAATGGCGGGAGCCACCGTTATTGACGACCCCTCGAAGGCCGACCTGGTCTTCGTCTGTCGACCTAACAATCCCACTGGTGAATTGCCGGACATCCCTTCGGTGCCCGGACAGCTGGTTATTGATGAGGCATACGCCGACTACGCCGGCGTAAGTGCCATCGATCAGGTCGATAGCGGCGTGATTGTGCTCCGCACATTCTCTAAGGCCTTTGGCCTAGCGGGCGCCCGAGTTGGATACTCAATCTCGACACCGCAACTCGCTGATGCGATGGCGGCACGCTTGGCCCCACTTTCCGTTTCTACATTGTCGGCGGCCCTGGCCCGAGCGGCATTGGCGTCCCCACCCGATGTCACCTCGCAGATTGCTGAAAGGGAGCGGTTGTCCGTGGCCTTGAGTGAACTGGGCTTGACTCCACTGAAGTCGTTCACCAACTTCCTCTACATTCCCATGGAGGACCCCGAAGCAGTTGTGAATGGTCTGCTGCCCTACGGCATTGTGGTTCGCGCCTTTGCCGGCGCACTACGCATCAGTGTCCGCGACGAACTTGATGACAATCGTCTGCTCGAGGCGCTGGCCGCCTGGCAGCAGGGAACTCCGCCCAGCGCGGTGCCCACGATATTTCGTCGTGCGACCGCCGAAACGTCTATCGCGATCCGTCTCCGTATTCCCGGTGAGGGTCGCGTCTTTGTCGACACCGGTCAGGGTTTCTACGACCACATGCTCCAGCAACTGGCCTTCCACAGCGGCATGGACTTGCGCCTCGAAGGAGTGGGTGACCACGAAACGGGCGATCACCACACCGTTGAGGACATGATGCGAGCATTCGGTGACGCCTTCAGTGCGTCGCTGGGTGACCGCAAGGGCATCGCTCGTTACGGCGAGTCTCGTGTCCCCATGGACGAAGCGCTCGCGCACGCGGTAGTTGACCTCTCGGGTCGCCCCACGGCCACGATCTCGATCACGCCCGATCCCGGGATGGCGACGCACGCGCTGGAGTCATTTGTCCAGACGGCCAAAATCACGCTGCACGTAACGGCCACTGGTCAGAATGCGCACCACGTTTCCGAAGCGGCATTTAAGGCCGTCGGTCGCGCCCTGGCCGAAGCCCTACGTCGAGATGGCGGACTGATTCGTTCCACCAAGGGTTCTCTGTGACCTCAGTCGTCGTGGTCGATTACGGCGCGGGCAATACGCGCTCGGTGCGCTCTGCGCTCCGTCGACTGTCGTATGAGTCGGTCCTAACGAGTGAACCAACGGCGATTCTGGACGCCGAGATTGTTGTTTTGCCCGGCGTGGGTTCGGCCCGCTCGGCTATGGATCACCTGGCTAGTACGGGTGCGGTGACGGCGATTCGTGAACGGTTTTCGGCGCAACGGCCCATTGTTGGTATCTGCCTAGGCATGCAGTTAGCGCTTGATCGCTCTGAAGAAGACGGGGGCGTCGAGGGTCTTGGGCTCATTCCGGGAGTAGTGCGTCGTCTTCCGGGAGGGCGTGTCCCTCGATTGGGCTGGCAACTCGTGACACCAGTCAACGAAGCGTTCTACTTTGCCCACAGCTACTTCGCCGAAACCGCGTGCGCGACTGGGCTCTCTGATGAGGTCACGGCGATCGTGGAGTCCGGTTCGTTTATTGGTGTGCAGTTCCACCCCGAAAAGAGTGGCGATGCTGGACTTCGACTCTTGGAACAATGTCTTACCCGCGCCTAATTCCATGCCTCGACATGGCACACGGACGCGTCGTCAAGGGCGTGAGCTTCGTGGGGCTACGAGACGTGGGCGATCCCGTTGAGCTCGCTACGCACTATTCCGACGGTGGAGCTGACGAGTTAGTGCTGCTCGACATTGCCGCTACTCCTGATGACTCTTCGACGATGTTGGAGGTCGTGGCGATGGTGGCCGACGCAATCACCATTCCCTTCACCGTTGGTGGGGGAGTGCGGAGCGTACGAGATGCCGCCGCGATTATTGAGGCCGGTGCTGACCGCGTGAGTTTGAACTCGGCCGCTCTGGCGACGCCATCGCTGATTACTGAAATAGCCAATCGATTCGGTTCTCAGGCCGTCGTCGTGGCCATCGATGCCGGTGACGGCGTCGTGCACACGCACGGGGGCCGGCGCCCAACTGAAGTGCAAACTATTCCCTGGGCCCGTGAAGCAGGGGAACGGGGTGCTGGAGAGATCTTGCTGACCTCAATTCGCCAAGACGGGCAACGAACCGGCTTCGACCTCGAACTCACCGCTGCGGTTCGCGATGTTTTGACCATTCCGGTTATCGCCTCGGGGGGTGCCGGTAGTGCGCAGCACGTGGCCGAAGCTCTGCGAGTGACGGAGGCGGCATTGATCGCATCTATCGTTCACGAGAATCCGACGGGACTGCCGGGACTTCGGCGAGAAATTGAATCTTTTGGAATTGCGTTACGACCATGGAAGGAGCGAGCATGAGCGAACAGTTGCGTGCCGCCATTATTCAAGACGACATCACCGACCGCATTTTGATGCTGGGTTGGATGGACGACGAGGCGCTCGAACTCACGAAGTCGACTGGTTATGTCCACTTCTTCTCCCGCTCCCGCCAGCAGCTCTGGAAAAAGGGAGAAACGTCGGGCAATACGCTTCGACTGCGAGAGATTGTGGCCGACTGTGACGACGACGCTCTCCTAGTACGAGTGGAGGCCGATGGCCCGACGTGTCACGACGGCTCAACGAGCTGCTTCACCCCGTGGCTGTGGCGGCGAATCCTTCAGCGCGAAGCGAGCGGAGATGAGAGTTCCTACGTCGTCTCCCTCCTGAACAAGGGCGTAGGGCCAATCGCTCAAAAGGTGGGGGAAGAGGCGACTGAATCAGTGGTCGCTGCGTTGAGCGAGACTGATGAACGACTTGTTAGCGAAGTGGCCGACCTTTGGTTCCACACACTCGTGCTTCTGCGCTCTCGTGGCATTGATCCGGCACAAATCGAAGATGAACTTCGCCGTCGCGACCGTCAGAAATAGCGACCCTTCAAAATTGCTTTGTTAGATTGCCTCTCATGATTGCGCGACTACATCGAGTCTGGTGGGGATTACGCCAGGAGTCGTCGTGGGGATGGCGCGAACTCGCTAAAGGCCGCCTTCGTTGGCAGATTGATGTTGTCGCCTATCGCGCAATGTCCCTTGCACGAGTAGCTCGCTATTACAAGCAGCACGAGACTGAGCGATTCCGTGTTCTGGAGACCAAGAGCGGAGTGACCCTCTACTACCGAACAAATCGTGGTGATATTCAGGGAATTCGCGAAATCTTTATCGACGAGATCTATCGACTACCGGAGGGTGTCGAGGTAACCGGCCTCGTTGACTTCGGAGCCAATATTGGACTGGCCACGGTCTGGCTGGCGACTACCTACGGCCTCACCGGTGTGATTGCGGTGGAACCCCTTCCAGAAAATGCTCGTTTGCTCCGGACCAATGTTCGGGCGAACAACATTGCCTGCCAGGTGATCGAAGCAGCGGTCGGGACGACGACTGGCGTTACCTACTTCGCTGAGACCTCCGAGTCGAATCTTGGTCACGTGGCTGATGCTGGCCGGCAAATTCCTCTCGTCGATGTCCGAGAGATTGTCAATGAGTTGAGCTTTTCTCATCCCCTCCTCAAAATGGATATTGAGGGCATGGAAGGTGAGCTTCTTCAAGCAATCGATCCCGTGTGGACCCGCAAGTTTGTGGCCATGGTGATGGAGATGCACCCAGAGATTGTCAACGTCGGCGAGTTGGTACAAATCATCAGTGACCAGGGCTTCGATTATCGGGACTCGTACGAGATCACGAAGGGCTATCAGCGCTCAAAACGCGAGCGACTCTTCCTGCGTCGAGAGAACTAGAACTCTTCGTCGCAAAAGGGGTTGTCGTCGTAGGGGGCAGCGGTAGTTCTGACTCCACCCCAAGACTCATCGTCACGACCGAGGCCGGATGCCAAGGCGATGGCGTCACTGACGGCGTCAAGCGAGTCGGCAGAACGAACCACAATTTTGGTTCGACCGTGGGCAATGCGGTCGATCAAGATCCACGTTTGTCGTCCCTCGAGTTCGTAAACGAATGTGGGCATATCGGAGTAGGAGTGGTAGCGCACCAGAGTGACCGTGGGGTCAGCGTTCAAGATAAATAGCGCCCGCTCCATGTTTTCGAGGTTGTCGGTGGCGCTAAACAGGGTCGGCTTGGTCGCAAAGTCTTCAAGAATCTCTTCGTACAGTGCAGCATTGGGATTGGCCATGGGCTCTCCTTGGTTCGAGAGCC